>CAZWKM010000168.1:0-1598 GCA_964634165.1 uncultured Pirellulales bacterium
GAATCGGCCTGGCTCAGGCGCTCATAAACGACCCCGACTTACTTATATTGGATGAACCCACAACCGGACTTGACCCTATCGGAACCAGGCAGATAAAGGATTTAGTTTTGGAGCTTAAAAAACGTGGCAAGACAGTTTTGCTTTGCAGTCATCTGCTCGCCGACGTTGAAGACGTATGCGATAGGATTGCAATCCTCTATGGCGGCAAAATCCAGGCCGAAGGCCACGTTAAAGACCTCCTGCTGCAGACAAATAAAAAGCAAATTACTACCGGCGACATAAGCGATACCGCTGTTGAGAGGATAAAGCAGCTGATTCAAGACGAACAGACTGACTGCGTCGTAACTTCTCCAATGGATAAGCTCGAAACGTTCTTCATCAAAACCGTTACGACTGCCCGGCAGCAGGCCCAGCCCACAAGTGGTGCAGTCAGTACTACACGAATCGGCGGTTTTCTCGCATCTGAAACGCCTGTGGAAAATATACTCGATAAGCTTGTCTCTGCACCGGCATCGCAAGAAACTCCCCCCCAACCTCCAGCAACAGAGCAAGTCGTCCCCGTTGAAACTTCTGAATCAAAACCCGATGAACAATTGCTGAGCAAACTAACTGAGCCGACTAAACCGGCCCCGCCAGAACCCGTCGTTGGAAATGGAAAAGTTGAAACGGAGCCGGTCGAACCTAAAACCCCGAGGCCCGAGCAAAACAAAAAAAGCATCCTGGACCAGCTAACAGACCGCTCAACACACAAAAAAGAGGATAGTGAATAGGCAGTGGTATTTAGTCAATAGTAAATGACCAATGACCAATTCCCGATGACCAGTCGTTAATTGTCAAGTGGAAATCGAAAATCGGAAATTGAAAAATGCGTAGTATCTGGGCTGTCGCCACCAATAGTATAAAGCAGGCCTTGCGGATGAAAATTGCCGCTGTTTTTGTAGTTCTGCTGATTGTTCTGCTCCCCGTGATGGGTGTTTCGATGACAGGCGACGGTACCTTGAAGGGCAGGCTCCAGACCTTTGTAAGTTACGGCCTTTCGCTCACCAGTTTTTTGCTCTGTTTGCTTACCATAGTCGTCTCAATCTATTCGCTGACAAGCGATATAAAGCAAAGGCAAATATACACTGTTATTACCAAGCCCATTCGCCGTTTTCAGCTTCTTTTCGGCAAACTTCTCGGCGTAATATTATTGGATGTGGCCCTGCTCATTCTCTTTTCAGCTATAATATACGCCATTACTATTTATATACCGAAATATTTCGATGCGGGCGAAGCTGAGCTTGCCGAGGCCAGAAATGAGTTTTATACCGCTCGAAATAGTTTAATTCCCGCCGAAGTCGATGTTACCCAGGAGGTCCTTGAGTCCTACGAGAAACTCAAAAAGAGCCGCCGATTGCCCGAAGGTGTCCCACGCGATAAAATAATAGCAAGACTTACTGAAGACGAAAAAAGATGGAAAAGAGCTGCTGTGCCCGGTCAACAATTGATTTGGGAGTTTCAGAACGTTAAACCTCTCGACCCGAACCAGAGTTTGTTTATAAGATTCAAATACGATGTTTCCGTAAATCCGCCTGATTTGAATGTTTATGGGACATGGA
>CAZWKM010000168.1:1698-5040 GCA_964634165.1 uncultured Pirellulales bacterium
TTCAAATACGATGTTTCCGTAAATCCGCCTGATTTGAATGTTTATGGGACATGGACCGTAGGTGACTATCGACAGATCAAGTACGGCACCAAAATCGAAACTCCAATTTATGACCGTCTCCACACCCATTCAATCCGAACTTTTCACGAAATAGAGGTTCCTGCCAATGTAGTCGCCGAGGACGGCTATCTGGCCGTCGGCTTCCGGAATGTCCCATTGAATAATACCGTAGTAATCTTTCCACCTGAGGACGGATTGGAAGTCCTTTACCAGGCCGATACCTTTACCGGTAATTTCATAAGGGCCGTTCTTTTAATCTTATTCCGTTTGATTTTCCTGGCTTGTTTAGGCATACTGGCCTCGACTTTCCTCTCTTTTCCTGTGGCCATATTGCTTTGTCTTGTGATTTTCTTTACCGCAACTGTTAGCGGTTTCTGTTTAGAATCCTTCGACTTTCTTGGCGAAAACTTAAGTTGGGTCTATTCTTATACTATTAGGCCGATCATTTTGTTCCTGCCCCAGTTTGATAAATTTAACCCTGCGAAATTCCTCGTCCCTGCGCGATTATTGAGCTGGTTTTTATTGGCCAAAGTCGCCGGCCTTATGATTTGTATCAAAGCCCTTTTATTGTTGCTTCTTGCCCTGCTGATTTTCAGCTTCAGAGAAATTGCAAAAATTATAATCTAAAGGTACTCGTAGCTCGATGCCGGATGCCCGAACCTCGTAGAAGAAAAGCATCGAGCATCGAGAATCGAGAAATGCGTTCACGTGACACAATAATTTGTTCTCTTTGCATTGTTCTTGCGGCTGCTTTACTTATCACCGCTGGTATGCAGCTTGATTTCATAAACTCGCAGCGGCAGGATATGCATTTGATAATCGATAAGCCCGAAAATGTTCCTCCTTCCCTCGCATTTGCAACCATTGCAACCGGGGCCTTTCGTGGCCTGGTCGTAGATGTCTTATGGATGCGGGCTGATAAGCTAAAAGAGCAGGGCCAATTCTTCGATGCAAAACAGCTTGCAGAATGGATAACCACCTTGCAGCCTCGTTTCGCATCAGTCTGGGATTTCCACGCCTGGAATATGGCTTATAACATTTCCGTCACCATACCCGCAACCAGGCCGGACCAACGATGGCGATGGGTCAAAAACGGCTACGAACTGCTTCGCGACCAGGGAATTCCACTAAACCCTAAAAACGTTCTGCTCTATCACCGCCTTGCCTGGATATTCCAGCACAAGATAGGCGCCGTATCGGATGATGCACACAAATATTACAAGCTCCAACTGGCTATGGCGATGGAGCCGCTGCTCGGCCCTGCAGATAACCAATATTTCAAAGCTCTTGCCGAGGCACCAACCGATTGGCGGCAAATTATAAAGGATGCCAATGTGGTTCCGCTGATTACTGCTCTCAAGTCCGCCGACAAGGCATTTACCGATGATGATGAATTTGTGAGCAATTATTTATCCTTAAGACAGAACCCCGGCAGGTTCAAACCCGCCGCATTTAATGTTATAGATGATTTTAGAGTCAGAGGTCCTGAAGCACTCGAAAAGTTTGATATTTTCGCCAAAGCTTACCAGTTGCGTAAGGCCTGGAAACTTGACCCGGTCTTGATGCAGGAGTTGAACAAAACCTATGGCCCTATCGACTTCAGTGACCCCAACTTCAGTGACCCCAACAAACCGAGCAAACATTTGCCTCTGGATTGGCGCCATCCTGACAGTCACGCAATTTACTGGGCTGTCAAAGGCCTGCAAATAGCCGCCAAAGAGGAATCCCGGGAGACCGGGATGGCTGAAACTAACGCCGACCGTATCGTGGCACATAGTTTGCAAACCCTTTTCCGCAATGGGAAAATATTCATCTATAATCTACCCGCTGAAACATCATCGGAACCTTCTTCAGCAGGAACGCAGAGGAAGGAGATATTTTTGCGGCCGGATTTGAGAATGTTTAAGCCGTGCAACGAGACCCGGCTGGCGACTCTCGAAAAATACAAAGACCTCAGCAAAAGCATCTACGGTTCCCTCCAGGACGGCCATCGCAATATGCTCAAAAACGCCGTCCTCTCTTTCTATCAGGCAGGCCATAGACGCCAGGCTCAAGAGATTTATAAGCAATTGAGAAAACTATATCCCTTAGACGACTTTAAAGTGCCGCTTGTTGTTTTTGCAAGGAGGCGTTTCCTCGAAGAGCTCCAGAACATGGGCGTAAATGACGCAAAAGAAATGATACTATTGATGCTGCGGGAAAGTTACTTCAGATATGCAATGCGTGACGACGACGAGGCAGCCGGCTTAGAAAATATGGCGAAAGAAGCTTATGACCTTTACGACAAATCGATAGACCCCGAGAAAAGGATTGCCTTGCCTGATTTTAAGTTGTTAAGATACCTTGCACTTTTCGATTTCTTGAATGACCAGCAGTATCCACCTGACCTGAGACGCAATTTGCTTGGACGCATAAAAATTGAAAAGCCTGACCTTTTCGAGCAATTAATGGGGCAGGAACAAGAAATACTCAAAAAATTAAAATGACGCACACAGCCGGACACGCAATGTGCAATACCAGATATGACCAACTGACCCCTTCGCAGAAAAAAGCTGTCTTTCACGTTGAAGGCCCGTTGCTTGTTATTGCCGGCCCCGGCAGCGGTAAAACCCGCGTCATCACATATCGAATCGCCGCGCTTATCGATTCAGGCGTCCAGCCGTACAATATTTGCGCAATAACTTTCACCAACAAGGCCGCCGATGAAATGCGCCAGAGGGCAATTGCTCTTGGCGCTTCCGCCGGCGCCCATATCAGCACCTTCCACTCTTTATGCGTCGCAATATTGCGCCGGTATGCTGATAAGGCAGAGATAAACCACAACTTTAGTATCTATGACGAGTCCGACCAGGCCAGGTGTATCAAGCAGGCCGTCAAAGATTGCGAGCTTGACACCACCAACTTCTCACCCGCTCGAATGCTTGATGCAATTTCCCTCTTGAAAAACAAGCTCATAGATGTTGACTCTTTCAAAGTCCGCGCCGATGGTTTTTTTCCCAGAACATTAGCCGGAATATATGCCCGCTATCAGCATATCTTACGCGAACATAATGCCCTTGATTTTGATGATTTGCTGACCGAGACCGCGTTTTTGCTCCGCAACTGTCCCGATGTTTGCTCCGAGCTTGGTAATCGTTTCAAATTCCTGCTCATCGACGAGTATCAGGACACTAATCACGCCCAGTATAAAATTGCTAAAGCCCTCGTTTCACAGCACAACAATATTTGCGCAACCGGCGACCCCGACCAGTCCATCTACCGCTGGCGCGGCGCCGACATCCG
>CAZWKM010000169.1:0-4995 GCA_964634165.1 uncultured Pirellulales bacterium
GGGGCGAGGGAGTGAAGAGTGAGCTAAAGTGCCTAAAGTGAGCTAAAGTTGGATTTTCGATGCTCATGATTGGTAATTCCTTCTGATTTACGATTTACTATTGTCTATTTAGAATTCATGAATCTTGGCCTGTTTTCGGCCGGGGGCAAAAAAGACGCGCCTCTATAATTGGGCGAACATGCACGTTTGAGTCGAAATTTGGTGCTTTTTTGACAGGATAAACAGGATTAACTCGTTGTGAGAAAAGGAGATGAAAATTTTTTAGATTTTTCGATTTTAGGTTCCAACTACCTGCACTTTTGATTGATTTTTTTGTTAGCCACTAAGACACCAAGACACAAAGAGAAAATTTAGACGCAGATTGACGCAGATTTCACGGATTTATTGCAACGAAAAGGCACGAAAAGGGACAAAATGCACAAAAGGGACAAAAAAACGGTCAAAAAAGTGCTTTATAAGCACATAAATAGCTGGATTCCTGCCCCCTGCCTGAGACTTGCTGGGGCAGGCTACAACATGCAGGGGCTCGGGCAGGCCCCCTTAGAGTAAAAGACACTCTAAACAAGGGGGCAAGCGGAGCAAGCGGATTTCGCGGATTTTAGGGCGGATTAGGGGTGGATGTTTTGGGGATATGTCACAAAAAAATATCTGGTTTTTTGGTAATTTTTCTTGACGGGTGTTTCCAGATATGGTAAATGATACACAACTGGTTTGTCGAATTGCCCAAAATATAGTGATAATCAAAGGATTTTGACGGTTGAGTACACCGTTGCCTAAGTCAAATCACTGTATTAAGCGAAAAGAAACCACCTATTTGTTTGTCATTTTAATCTTGACAGGTCGGAATTTTTTGTGTTTTTTGAAGGCACTGCAGCGGTTAGGATTCCTCTGAACGACGAGAAGTTCGGGATGTTATACGGAAACCATATATACATAGGTGGGGTCACAAGATGAGCAGAAGCATCTCAATCGCCGCAGCTCTCGTTTTGCTGTTCGGCTGTGCTGGTGACCAGCCCGACACAGGCACGCCACGGGCAGTCGCTGGAGTGACAGACCTCATTGGGCAGCGCGTCATTCTCTCATACGGAATGCCCATCTCCTCCGAGGGCACTCCTGGGCATCTGCCCAAGGCCGACGATACGACGCGGTGCAGCGTGGTGGGCGCAGGCGGCGATCTCCGGGAGTCGTCTTTACCATATAGACTCGAGGATTACACCGTGATCGTACCGACAGAGATGGAGCCTTTCCGGAAGGAGGGCATGATTGGCAAGGGGGTTCGCCGTGTCCTGTACGAATCCAAGGGAGTTCTGTTTCACAGGCGCCTCACTATGATTCTCGACTCCCGAGGGAAGTTGAGGCAACTCGACTTCTGGGGCGGCCTGCGAATCGATCCGGCCACGAAGACGATTTCCCTTGTATTGCCAGAGACCAGCGAACAGAAGCAGACCCAACCAGACGTTCATATAAATGATTCGGTAGTTTCCTAATATAGCGCGTGCTTGAAGCCGGTGAAAAACACGGCCAAGATGGCCGTGCCACCAGTCCAAGTGGTGCGAAATATCGGGACACACGGGCAGGATGCCCGTGCCACATGGGGGGGGTAAAACGACAGAAAAATTACCCCCACCGCGCGGGGTGGGGGCTATATAAAAAGACAATCCCGCCCAGAGGACGGGTATAAACATAACGATGCCACCCATCCTGGTGGGGCAAGCCCCACCCTACCAAAGATGCGTCAATCCTTCGACTGCCCCTTCGGCTCTGCTCGGCCCTTCGCTATCCTTCTTCGCCAAGGCTACGAAAGAACCAGCTACGGAGGGCAGGCATTGCTTCGGCTAATTCAGGACGGCATCCGTAAGGTTTAAAGTATCAGATTCCGAGAACCACCATCACTTCGCTCACTGCGTTCGCTCAGTGGCTGCCACCCGTCGATTTTACTTTCTATTCCGCCAGGTCGCAGGATCACGATGGGCATGAAAAAGAGCGACTACTCTGATACGGTCGGCCTCTTCGATAAAAAATATCCCGTATGGGAATCTGCGCACCAATGCCCGGCGAATATTTTTATGAACTTTCTGATGAATCTTAGGATTGCGAGCTATACTCCGGATACACGCATCAACGCACAGCAGAAATTCGCTACCCAGGGCTTCGACTTGCTTCTCATACCACCGATACGCTTCGGTTAAATCAGCCTCCGCTTCAGGTGAGATGATAACTGGATTCATTTGGTTGAAGCCTTGATGCGTTTTTTCACAATATCCCAGGGATCGCCAGTTGTAGGGTCAGAATGATAAGCCTCCAACCTGCGGTCTAACTCCTCCCGTTGTGAATCAGAAACCAAAACTGCTTCAGGAACGTTGGCAATGCTATCCCAGATGTCCTCAACAAGGAGTATCCGCTCTGGAATGCCATATTGCAATACTTCAGCTATAATTGATTTTTTCATAGTAATATATTATATTGTTTTCTTCGGATATTGCAATATAAAATTTTCAGACAACCAATGTTATACGCTCCCGTATATTTCTGCAAACATAGCGGAATCTTATACCAATGCGCCGAGATATAGACGAATAATCTCAATAGTCAATCCTACGAGCATCCCATTGAGTTTCCGCAGTTGTAGCATTTGTAGCAGGTGCCGTTGCGGACCGTAAGCGAGCCGCAAACATCGCAGGCAGGCGCATCGCTACTAAAATGCGCAAATTGGGCGCTAAATTGCTGCATAACTGCCACCTGGGACTGCAACTGCTCAGGTGCATCAGCAATGGCTGAACCCACCAAGGTCTCGATTCGATTGGCAGCGTCAGTAAATCTGTTTGTCGGAGACGGCAGCTTAGTTAGCTGCTTCAAGCCCGAAATATCCTGTTTTTCCTGAACAACTGTTTTTGCTTCGATTCCCGGCCCGGCCTTTGCTTCGGCAATTTTTTGTGCCAAGTTTTTAGTCTTCTCAACTAACTGCCTGGCAGTTGTTATGTTTTTACTTTCTGCTGTGCCGGACGCTGCTGCCCGCTCAGGGATGTTTATCTCGGCATAGCCGGGGATAAACTGGCAGCCCAGCCAGCAGAAAATATAATCAATCAGACTCTTTGCAAACGGTATGTCCCTGTTCGCTGTCATCCCTGACGGCTCAAACCTGGCGTGACGGAACTTGTCCACCAGTGTAATCAAAGGCACGCCGTACTGCAGCGCCATTGAAGTACAGGTGCCTATAATATCCATAAGGCCACCGACGGTGCTGCCCTCCTTGGCCATAGTGATAAACAGCTCACCAGGCTGACCGTCCTCATATAGCCCCACCGTCAGGTAGCCTTCATGTCCTGCGACAGAAAATTTATGTGTTATGCTTTGGCGGGTATCCGGCAGCCGGCGTCTGAACGGCCGCGCCGGGGGTGGCGCTTCGGCGCCGGCTTTGGCCTTGCCTTCTCTGTGCTTCCTGGTGGAAACAGGCTGCAGTTTCTTGGAGCCGTCACGATAGATTGCGACCGCCTTTAACCCGAGCTTCCAGCCCTCCATATGAGCTGCGGCAATTTCTTCAGTTGTACTTTCCTTTGCCATATTGATGGTTTTGCTTATGGCGCCGGATATAAAGGGCTGGACAGCGGCCATCATTTTTAGATGTGCCGTATAATGAATATGCCTTTTGCCGGTCCGCGGCTTAAAAGCACAGTCAAAAATTGGCAAATGGTCTGCGTTGAGCTTTTCCGCTCCTTCGATAGTTTCATTTTTATCTATATAGTCGCAGATTGATTTGATGTCGTCGGCGCTATAGCCGAGCCGGTCAAGAGCCATCGGCACGGTTTTGTTAACAAGTTTGAGCATTCCGCCGCCGGCCAATAATTTGTACTTAACCAGCGCTATGTCCGGCTCAATGCCTGTGGTATCACAATCCATCATAAAGCCGATAGTTCCCGTCGGTGCAATAACGGTAGCCTGAGCATTACGGAAGCCGACCTTGGAGCCGGCATCAAAGGCCTGGTCCCAGGCGTCCTTGGCAGCGTTACGTAAATAGTCCGGACAATGAGGCTCCGGAATATCATAAGCGTGCTGGCGATGCATATTTATAACCTTGAGCATCGCATCGCGGTTGTCGCTGAATTGCTCAAAAGGCCCCTTCATCTCAGCCATTTCGGCACTGGCTGCATAAGCTGTGCCGGTCATTACCGCACTGATTGCGCCGGCGATAGCCCTTGCCTGGTCGGAATCATAAGGAAAGGCCAAACTCATAACAACAGAGCCAAGATTGGCGTAACCGAGGCCAAGCGGACGAAACAAATGGCTGTTTACGGCAATCGATTTGTCCGGATAGCTTCCGTTATCAACCAGAATCTCCTGAGCAATGATGAACAGCCGAATCGCCCTTTTGAAGCTCTCAATGTCGAACGAGCCGTCCTCTTTTTGGAACTTCATAAGATTCAGGGAAGCCAGATTGCAGGCCGAATCATCAATGAACATATATTCACTACACGGGTTCGAGGCGTTAATCGGCCCGGAGTTCGGGCAGGTGTGCCAGCGGTTGATTGTACTGTGGTACTGCAGACCCGGGTCACCGCAAATCCTTGTGCCCTCGGCAATTAGCCCCATTAGCTCGCGTGCCGAGTGCTCCTGCATTTTTTCGCCTGTTGTTACAGCATAGGTGGCCCATTTGGCGTCTTTTTCCACCGCCTGCATAAACTCATCGGTTACTCGCACGGCAAGATTGGAATTCTGAAACATCACGCTGTTATACGCTTCGTTGTTGTAATCACCGCTGTAGCCGGCCTCAATAAGGGCCCAGGCCTTTTTCTCCTCCTCAGTCTTGCAGGTAATGAATTCTTTAATATCAGGATGGCCAACCTTTAGCGATTGCATCTTTGCCGCCCGGCGGGTTTTGCCACCCGATTTAATTACCGCTGCTATCTGGTCATAGACCCGCATAAAACTCAAAGGCCCGGACGGTTTGCCTCCGCCGGAGAGCTTCTCTTTACTGCTTCGCAGTGTTGAAAGGTCGGT
>CAZWKM010000170.1:0-4986 GCA_964634165.1 uncultured Pirellulales bacterium
TGGGCGCATGATTAAGGTGGATTTGTCGCCTGAGACGATAACGTATTCAGGAGACGGATTTATGAAGAACAAAAGGCGTAATCACAGTGCTCAGTTTAAGGCAAAAGTCGCACTTGCAGCGGCTAAAGGCGAAATGACGATAGCTGAACTGGCCAGTAAGTTTGAGGTTCATCCTAATCAGGTGACTCAATGGAAGAAGCGGCTGCTTGAGTCTGTGCCGGATATATTCTCTCGCTCTCGGCAGCGAGATCGGCAGAAGCAGGGTGAGCTGACAGAACATTTGTATCAGCAGATAGGCCAGTTAAAAGTAGAGCTTGACTGGCTCAAAAAAAAATCTGGATTTGACGCTTGAACAAAAACGAAGAGCAATAGAACCCAGGCACAGGCAGATAGCGATTTATCGGCAGTGTGAATTACTGGGGCTTAGCCGGAGCAGTTTGTATTATAAACCTTGTGGTGATACACAGTACAATGAGCAGTTAATGAAACTGATAGATGAACAATATATCAAGACACCGTTTTACGGTATCGACAAGATGACCGAGCAGTTGCGTCGTATGGGCCATCAGGTCAACCATAAACGCATTCGGCGGCTGATGCGTCAGATGGGCTTAGAAGCTGTTTATCCGCGGCGGAAGCGTGGTTTGAGCATGCCGGACAAGGAGCATAAGATATACCCATACCTGCTTAAAGGCGTGCAGATTGAACGAGCCGATCAGGTTTGGTCGGCGGATATAACATATATCCGGATGTATCGCGGCTGGCTTTATCTGGTAGCGGTAATGGACTGGTTCAGCCGTTATGTTCTTAGTTGGGAAGTGTCGGTAACATTGGAGTCGGAGTTTTGTGTTTCGGCCCTGGAGCAGGCATTGAGCTTTGGCAGACCGGAGATATTCAACACGGACCAGGGCAGCCAGTTTACCTCGATAGATTTTACAAAGATATTGCTGAATTCAGGTGTTCAAATCAGTATGGATGGCAAAGGCCGAGTATTTGATAATATTTTTTCAGAGCGTTTATGGCGAACAGTGAAAGTAGAGGAGGTTTATCTGCGGGACTATCAAACGGTGGCCGAGGCAAGGTATAACCTTAGCCGGTATTTTGAACTTTATAATAATCAGCGATTGCACCAGGCTTTGGGCTACCGCACCCCAGCCGAGGTGTACGGCGTAGCAGTTGGCACTCCGGTCGCCCTTCGGGCTCCCTCCGTTCCAACTGCTTTAACATACGGTGATGAATCCACCTTAAAAACCTTTAGTTTTTGTCTTGACAATGGGTAGGGGTATATTATTACTACTTCTTTGAGTCATCTGCAGGAAAGCCTAAAGCTACAACAACGAGGTCACCATCAATACCGATGACCTCCAGTATCGGATTAAACCAACCAAGTTGAATTATAGAGCCAGATTTAGCACCTATACGTTTTTTAAGGAATGTTGAATTCTCATTAACAAATGACTCACCGTTTAAGGTCATATTGGGCAGTTTCACCATCAGTATATTGTCGTTTATGGATTGAACCCTCCCAGTATCCCAGTCAATTTCAAGATTTTCCGGCATCAGGCCATTAGGATGAACAAACCCGTCTTGATAGACTCCGAAGGCTGTGTAGGCTCTTGAATACTGTTTAGCCAGTTGTGGTTGAAGCTGTTCAGCCAACTTTGTTATTTTATTTTTTATATTTGTTAATTCAGCTTTTATGTCTGATGCTTCCTCCATATTTCCACCTAAATCATAATTTACTGTCACAGGGCTGTTAGGTCCCGACGTTATAACTGCAGGGGAAGAATCACCGCTTGTTTTAGCTTCCAAAGACGTATCTGGATTTTTTTTACCAAACAGATTTAATGTTGGCAAGATATACCAAAAGAGCAGTACCAATGCTGCCAGAATCAGAAGCCACCAGTACTTTTTGCCATGCTTCAATATCCATATGGCATTCTGAAGAAACACAGGTGGCTTGGGTTCAATCATTCCTTCTCGTTCGCTTTTTGTGTCCTTGTTTTCCTGCTCTGTTTTTGCTGGCTTTTCAGCTATCTTGCCGTATAATTTCTGTCCTTGTTGTGTAAGTCTAAATTCCTTTACACTGCACTGATGCTTATAAGGGTCATTCTCATCAAATTCTACTGATAACCAATATGATGTATAACCATCCCCTTTATGCCCTTTGATTAACCCTTTTCGACCTAATCTGTCTAATACAGGTCTTAACTGAGGCCAAGTCATTTCAACTTCACGTTCCAAATCAGCAGGGCTAATGCCAATTTTGTTGCCGTGTTCACTCTCATATTCTCCTAAAGATATGATAACTTTTTGCTCGCTTATTTCCCTATCAACTTCGTTTGCATACCGCATACATTCGTCTGCAAATGACCGCTTTACCCCATCCCAGAGCCGAGGTTTACAAAAATTACAGACCCAGTAAGAATAATCCCCCAAATCCTTTGTTCTTAGAAAGCTTGCTGCTTGCTCAATACATTCAAAGCATTCTTGAAGAGGGCTATGGCAACCATATTTATTCTTACATTCGTTAAGTAATTTCAAATTATCCGCAAGCAACGTCATTGCTTTGCGTACCAATTGCCTCGCTTTTGGTGTGTTCCGTGTAGCTTGATCTGTTCGTCCTTTAGTGTATTCCTTAAATTCTTTCAAGACATCCACTATCTCATACAACTTTTCAGCTTTTTCCTTGCTGGTCATTTTAATATTTCCAAAATCTCTGCGTCCTCGGTGCTCTCTCCTATGGAGTCCTTATGGACTGTGGCTGGCTTTTCCTATTTTTTTCTGTTGTCGTGTTTCTTTTCGATCTCCAGCGCACGCTTACACAGTTGTTCTGCTTCTGAATGTCGGCCTTGAACTCGGTAGAGCCCTACCAGATTACTCAGACTTCGCGCCACAGCGGGGTGCTCCGGCCCCAGTTCCTTTTCCCGAATCTCGAGCACTTGCCGGTGAAGGCGTTCCGCTTCTATATATTTGCCTTGAGCTTGGTAAAGCAACGCCAAGTTTGTTAAGTTTGTCGCTACGTTGGCGTGGCCTGGTCCTAATGCATTTTGAAGTATAGCGAGGGCTCTCTGATATGCCTCTTCAGCTTCTACATACTTGCCCTGTTCTTGATAAACTAATCCCAAATTATTCAGGTTTGTTGCTACGTTTGGGTGTTCCTGCCCGAAAACCTTTTCCAGGATTACTATTGACCGCTGATGCAACGGTTCGGCCTCTGCATATCTTTTTTGCTTCTCATAAAGTACCGCCAAGTTATTCAAACTCAGCGCTACGTCTCGATGCTCAGCCCCCCATACCTTTTCTTGGATCGCTAGGGCCCGCTTCAGAAGTGATTCGGCTTGTGAGTATCTGCCTTGGTTCACGTAAAGTGTTGCCAGATTACCGAGAGTTGTAGCTACATCGGGATGCTCGGGACCAAGCACCTTCTCATAAATAGCCAGTGCGCGGTGGAGCAGTGGTTCTGCTTCTGCGTATTCTTCCTGCTCCAAATAAAGCATTCCCAAGTTGTTCAGACTTCCTGCTACGCCCATATGCTCAGGCCCCCATACCTTTTCTTCGATCGCAAGGGCACGCTTGTAAAACAGCTTAGCATCGGTGTATTTTCCCTGAGCCTGGCAGATCTTAGCAAGGCTATCGAGAGTGGTAGCTACATTGGCGTGTTCCGTCTCCAATGCCTTCTCCATAATTGCTAAACTTTGCCTAATGACCCGCTCAGCCTCTTTGTATTTGCCTTGATCGTAGTAAACAAGGGATAGGTTGTTCAGGTTTGTAGCTACGCCTATATGCTCCGGTCCGAAATTATCTTGTAGGATCGGAATCGCTCTTTGAAAGAGCACTTCAGCCTCCGTATATTTGCCTTGCTTGGAGTAAAGCTCCCCCAGACTAGTGAGAGTATAAGCCGTGACTAAATGCGTTGGGCCTAATGCTTCTTCGCTGGTCCCCAGAGCACGGGTCAAAGATTTCTCTGCTCCCTCATAGTCTCCCAAATAAAACTGGACCAATCCCAACCAGTTAAGATACTTAGCCAATGGTTCGTGCGCATCCTGTGGAACCAGTTCAACCGCCTGACGGAAATATGCTGCGGCCTTTCGGTACTCCAACTGGATCCATTTCAACTCTCCATTTTGTGCCTTTGAGGCTGCGGCCCGAAGTAACCGTTCATCAGCGGTCTGCGCGATATCCTTAGCAGCTTTGGCGTCTCGCTCACTCGCTTGATTCAGCAACACCTCTGCTCTGTCAAAGTGCCCTTCCTTCAAAGCCTCTGACGCTTGACGCTTCAAGTCACTAATGTAAGTATCCTCGGAGGTAAAAAGCTGTAGCTCTTCTCGTAACTCGTTGTACCGCTTCGCAATGTCACGCAAAGTACTGTCAAGGTCCTCAGCCGGAACCTGCTTCTGCTTCAGTATTTTGAAGAAGCTCTTAAGTGCCGCGTGTGTAACACCTAGCTCTTCGGCAAGACGACGGAAAGTCTTGGCTGAGACAGTGTCTGGGTTTGTCACAAAAACAGACCTCTCAGATTGCGAGCTTTTGGTGTGTTGGGCCCAACGCAGGAAGACTCCGAATAATATAACTACGACAGCGCCATAGCAAATCCAAATGGCAGGCGACTTATGTGAGGAATAAAGCATTCCCGCAATGGCTAGGCCGATAAACCCAAGAACCTCTATACAATAGAACAGTACGTCCATTTTACCTCTTTGCATCTCTCTGTCTTTTGATAGCTTGCTACAATCTATACTCTCTAAACAATGTAGATTAGATAACCAAATCAAAACTTTAACCGAAAGAATAATTGTCGATCCGGTTGTTTTTGCCTGCACGTGAGCAGTTATTTATTCCTTATCCTTCCAGTTCTCCCATTTTAACAGTTCCGGGCCAAATTAGTCGATAGTCGTTAGTATTTAGTTTTTTTCGATGCAGTATTGCGCCCTATAATACTCCCCAAAAACTGGGCGCATGATTAAGGTGGATTTGTCGCCTGAG
>CAZWKM010000171.1:0-4964 GCA_964634165.1 uncultured Pirellulales bacterium
CTCCGGGCACGGGTTTTTCACCGAATACTTCTCTCGGTACACTCGCAGAACGAGTTTTGCGAACCCTGAAGATACTGATTTCAGGTGTGCAAAACAGCCAGGCATAGCCATTGTTGCCATCTGTCCGCCAACCTGTTTCATCAGCGTGTTTGACCAGAGAGTCCCGATAAGCCTTTATCAACGCATTCGGGACATCTTTCAACCTTTTCGACAACTGGTGCATCGCGTCAACAAGACTGCTGTAACCGATGCCTGTTTGTTTTTCAATCTGACCTAATGTGTTGCCGTAGATATAATGTTGAACCGCCACATACGCCAGCAGTTGGTTTGAATATAAACACTTGGCAAGAACACCTGGCGGCCTGGCACTAATGAGCTTTTTGCATTTGGGGCAACGTTTGCGATGGAGATGATATACTATCTTTTTCATTTTCACCGGCTGACAGTCTATTACTGTTCTGACTTTGATGCCTTTTGGTTCGAGAGTGCTTCCACAATCCGGGCAAATATTGCCAATATGAATTTTCTCTACTTTGTCTGCATCTTCTTCGCAAATACTTGCCCGTCCATGACCTTCATGACCTACCTTGCCGCCGCCTCGATTACGTTGATGTGCTTTTTGGCTGTTCGCCTTGACCGGAATCTTCGCGGATGGTGTAGATGAGCCGAAAAAACCTTCTTTCGCTGTTCGTTCTTGATAACGCAGCTTTGCTTTGAGAGAAACTATCTCATCTTCAAGCTCGTTAATTTTTCGTTGTTTTTTGAGACATTCTTGGCAATAAGTCATTGAGATCTCTGTCTGATTTGTTCGATTTACCTTGTCAAACTGTAGTTTTATCGGAAATTGTCCGTATCAGACTTGAATCTCATAAAAAATAACCAAAAATCAAAATCTACCCACCCATAACTGACCGGTTACCCGGCGGAGCATTTTTTTCTTGACCTGCTCCGAATTATGGATATTATTAAAAGTCTACACTTTCATGTGGGGCCGGCTTCGCTTTGGGTGCTTGCGGGCTGGCCCTGTTTTTTCCATTGAATTCAGACAGGCAATCGGTAAAATGGGGCAGTTGTTTTGAGAAAGAAACTTTTTAAATGAAGAGCATTTCGACAAGCCGAGGTAAGTTCACTTCTTTTATTTCGCTTACGGGTGTTGTTAGCGTTCTTGCTTGCTTCGGCTTGTTTTTTTTATTGACAAACGGTCTTTACTAACCGTTTTTATTATTGTGTAACTTGTTGTGGTTGATTTGGTTATACAATCCTTGTCAGGTCTGGTTGCGTATAGGTTGTATGTTCTGTTGTAAAACATGCCCAAAACTTTCACTTGTATTAAGACAGGCAATCGTTAATATGGTGGGGTGAAACATAACTTTTTTAAGATGAAGTGAGGTGCAGGAATTGGATGAAAGAGTACCCTTATTACCGACTTGGTTTGTTTTGGGTCTCCTCTTTGCCATCCTTGTACTCATATTTACTTGCATAGTTGCTTACCATTACAGGTTCTATTTATGAAGACCATTTCTAATCGCGGGGCTGGCTTGTCGGCAAGGGTGTTTCCGTATCTACGTCACTTGCCAGCCCCGCTTTTTTCCATTGAATTAAGACAGGCAATCGTTGAAATGGTGCAGTTATTTTTTGGGCTTCTTCTACCGTTTTTGCACTTCGCCGGTCATAGGGACAAATCTGACCGGCATAACTTTCTTCGGCTTACTGATATTGCCCTTCTTGTCCTTTGTTATCACCACCAGATGCTGAAAGCCGAAGGTGCCCTCCACGGGCAGAATCATTCGCCCGCCGGGCCTTAACTGTTCGAGCAGTGGCGGAGGTATACGACCGGCTGCAGCCGTGCCGATGATTGCGTCGTACGGCGCCTTCTCCTTCCAGCCGAAATACCCGTCGCCGGCCCTGACGAATACGTTCTTGTAGCCGAGTTTCTTGAGTCGCTCTTTAGCGGATTTAGCAAGTTCTTTGACAATCTCTATCGTATAGACCTCCCGTGCGATTTCGGCGCAGACCGCCGCCTGATAGCCCGAGCCGGTACCGATTTCCAGAACTTTATGCTTGGGCCGAAGTCTCAGGGCATCGGTCATAAAGGCCACAATGTACGGCTGGCTGATGGTCTGCTCCTGCCCGATTGACAGCGGATAGTCGCTGTAAGCATATCGCTGCCACTCAAGGGGGACGAAGGCGTGCCGGGGGACAGTCCTCATTGCCTTTAAGACGTTTGGGTCCTTGACGTCCCGTGCCTGAATTTGCCCGGCGACCATTTCTGCTCGCTCCTTGACACGCTCGGCAAAGGCGGGCGCCTGATTTGCATCCGCTTCTGTATCCTGCGAAGATACAACAGGCCCAGACTCCTTCGCACAGTTGACCCCAAAGATAATTGCAAATAACCCCAGCGGTATCAACAAAGACAGGGACACATACGTCCATTTTTTAACAAATCCCGGATAATTTATGGCCATCTTACTACCCCTTACTGAATTTCTTACTGCCTCAAATCCAACGTTTTCTGTGGTATCAGCAGTCGATATTGTACCATATTTGTAAAAAAGAAGCGCAAACTAATTTTTTCTGAAAAACAGGGTTTTTTGCAGCTCGGTTTGCAAGTGCGTATGTTCATTATTCTAATTTTTGTCGTAGCTTATCGTTTGGCGGTAACTTTGCCGATATAAAAGCCAAAAATTTCGTAAAAAATCCCCTTGCATGGCCGATAACAGCCTCTATAATGGCAATTGTAAGAAACGCCGAAGATGATATACGCAATACGCAGAACGCAATACGAAGACGCGGGCGTAGCTCAGTGGTAGAGCGTCACGTTGCCAACGTGAATGTCGTGAGTTCAAATCTCATCGCCCGCTTTGTGGAAATAGTATAAAAGGATTATAGAGGATATAGTATCGGCGAGTTACCGGCTAAGCACAGTAGTTTGGCGTTGGTCGTCGATATGCTTAAAAAATCTAAAGTCTGGCTGAGGGATATTGTTTTCCCGACGCCTTTTTTGTTTAATATCACAGAGCCAGGAAAAAAAAGATTAACCGCAGAGAACGCGGAGAACGCAGAGAAATCAATAATGAATTAGTCCAGGAGCGGCGAAATGGCTGAAGAAGAACAGGAATCTACAGCAATGGCTAAAGAAGAACAAGCCACAGAGACAAAAAACAAAGAAGAAGAAGAATCTACAGCATCGAAAAACACGGTAACAATCGAAGAGGCGGGCCCCTGCAAGAAAAAGGTGATTGTAGAGATACCGGAAGAGGCGATAAAAAAAGCCACAGACGAACAATATAGAACTTTGAGCAAAGACGCGATGGTGCCGGGCTTCAGAAAAGGCCGGGCGCCCCGCCGACTTCTGGAAAAACGATTTGGCAAAGAGATAACGGAGCAGGTCAAGCTGAAATTGTTGGCCGATGCGAGCGACTCTGCCATCAAGGACAATGAGCTGAATACCCTTCGTGAGCCGGACATTGATTTTGAAAATATAGAGCTGCCGGATACGGGGGCGCTGAAGTTCGATTTCGAGGTCGAGGTCCGTCCCGAGTTTGATTTGCCAGAGCTGGATGGTATTGCGGTGGAAAAGAGAAAACTGGAAGTTACGGACGAACAAATCGACAGAGAGATTGAGGAATTACGAAAATGGTCGGGCGTGTGGACGCCACGGGAGGATGAAGAAGCTGAGCTTGACGACCAGATAATAGCGGATGCGGTCCTAAAGGCCGCCGATGACGAAGAGCAAGAGAAGCTCAACAATATCGAGATACATGTAAGGCAGAACGGTTTTGTCGGGGCGGTCCCGGTCGAGAAGCTTGATGAGCTTCTAATAGGCGCCAAGGCCGGAGACGTCAAGCAAACAACCGTCGATGTCCCAAAAACGTATTTCAGGGAAACGTATCGCGGCAAAAAGGTAGATATCCAGATTACCGTCAAAGATATAAAATGGCTGAAACCTGCTGCGTTAGACGAAAATTTCCTAAAGAGGTTCGGCGTCGATGATGAAACCGAGCTTCAGGAAAAATTTCGCGATATGCTCCAGGGCCGATTAGAGACACAAGGGCGAACAGAAATGACCGAGCAGATTTACCGGTTTCTGCTCGACAACACCGATTTTGATTTGCCCGTAGATGTTGTTGCAGACCAGGCGGAAATGCTGCTGCGAAGACAGCAAATCAGTCTAATGCAGAGAGGATTGAGCCATAAGCAGATCGAAGAGCAGATGGAGCAGCTGCAGGCAGGCAGTGAGCAACAGGCCAGAGAACAGCTCAAAACATTCTTTATACTGGATAAGATTGCCGAGAAGCTGGAGATTGACGTGAGCGAAGAAGAGATTAACGGCCATATCGCCCAGTTAGCCATTCAGCAAGGACAACGGCCCGAAAGGATGAGAGAGCAAATGCTGCGCGACGGCTCGCTGGCGCAGTTCAGGTTACAGGTGCGGGAGAATAAGTGTATCGCTAAATTGCTCGAATCGGCAAAGATAACGGAGAAAGAGGCCGAGAAGAAAGCCAAAAAAGCCGGGAAAACCACCAGGAAATCGGTGAAAAAACCGGCCAAAAAAGTATCCGGGCCTGAAAAAAAACAACCCAAAAAACGCAAAACAACGGGTAAGCCCCGTTAGAAATTCTATAATGGGAAATAATATAATGCAAAAAGGGAAAATTTCTAACGGGGTAAAAAGAAAACCAACGAGTAAAAATGTTCGAATAAAAGAGTATCTCGTGAAGCGTGAAGCGTGAAGCGAGATACGAGGTATGAATTTTATAAAGGAAATAACGAATGGCTATTGAGCATCCCGCAAAAAACATTACTAAAAACCTGGAGATTTACAATCAATACGGCCAGTATCAGCGCTACCGCCAGATGAGTCTGGATGATATGCTGCTGGAGAACCGCATCGTTTTTCTGATAGGTGAAATATCATATCAAAGGGCCGCTGAAGTCATTATGAAGATGCTGTATCTGGACAA
>CAZWKM010000172.1:0-4950 GCA_964634165.1 uncultured Pirellulales bacterium
GATTTCTATATTGTCGGGCAGTTGGATGCCGCCTTTGGTTTGTTTTTTGTCCTCATCTTTGCAAATCAAAACACGTTTGCCTATCGGCTCGACCGTTTCAAGCGACTTTACTTCGATTTTCTCTTTTTTATCCATTCTGCGTTAATTCCCACAAAACAACCTGTTTTTGAACACCATAGTTATTATACCCGTTGAATAGCAATTTTGCAAATTTTTGGTTTCTGGGGCTTTTCAAAGAGTGTACCTGCTCTTTGTAGTCCGGATAAACGCTGAATATCACTAACAGGGCAGCTACAAAGTTTTTAATATTTTCAAAAAAAACCTTTTGGTTGGTGAGCTAAATAGTTATAATAATCCTGTCATTTTTCTTCCCTCCTGAGCAGTGGCGAGTATTAGCGACCGCCGCTGCTTTATTTTTTGATTTTCATGGTTTTCCCGGCCTTTTTTCTACCGAGGATTTGGTCGGCTTCTTCCCATGTTTCAGGCGGCCATTGTCCGGCTGATTGTAATTGCTTTAGATGATCCAGCTCCTTGATGCTGATGATGGTCCTGCACTTTGGGAACTTGTCGCAGCCGAGGAAAGGTCCTTTTTTGCTTTGCCTGATGACGAGGCGGCCTCCTTTGCACTTATAACATTTGATGTCGGTCGGCTCAGGGGGCGGTTTGGGCGGCAAAACGTTGCCGTCCTTGTCGATATTTCTGATGGTTTTGCAATCCGGATAGCCGCTGCATCCCAGGAAGGGGCCGAATCGGCCGTTTTTATGCACCATTGGTTTGCCGCAGACCGTGCATTTATGTTCACTTACCTTTTCTTCGAGCATTTTACCTTCTTTGTCGCAGGGAGAGGTGAATTTGCAATCCGGATAGGCTGAGCAGCCCAGGAACTTTCCATTTTTGCCGAATCTATAAACGAGCGGCTTACCGCACTTGGCGCATTTATATTCGCTGGGAGCAACCTCGGCTTTGGCGTGTTTCATTTGCGCCTGTGCTGTGGCGAGGCTCTGCTTGAACGGGCCGTAAAAATCCTTTAAGACACCAAGCCAGTCGAGCTGATGTTCTTCGATTTCGTCGAGCTGCTCTTCCATATGGCGGGTGAAGGCAATGTCCATTATTTTCGGGAAGTATTCGTTTAGTTTGTCGGTAACCACCTCGCCGAGGTCGGTGGCGAAGAACTTTTTGTCCGTCTTCTCGACGTAACCACGGTCCTGGACGGTGCTGATGATTGCGGCGTAAGTGCTCGGCCGGCCGATGCCTTCTTTTTCGAGGGCCTTTACCAGAGAGCCTTCAGTATATCGAGCAGGCGGTTTCGTGAAATGCTGCTCGGCATTGATGTCAACTGTCGCTAAACGCTGGCCAACCTTCGTTGGGGGCAGCCGCTGTTCGGTTGACGTATTCGTCCAGATTTTAGTAAAGCCGTCAAAGACCAGAACGCGGCCGGTGGTTTTATACCAACACAGGCCGATGGAAGTTTCCGCGGCGATATCCAGATGCGTTACGTCCCACCTGGCCGATGTCATCTGGCAGGCTATGAAGCGCCGCCAGATAAGGTCGTAGAGCTTGAATTGCTCGTCGGTAAGAAACGACTTAATATCGGCCGGCGTGAAATCAACATCGGTGGGCCGAATAGCTTCGTGTGCCTGCTGGGCGTTTTTCTTTGAAGTGTAAACATTGGCTTTTTCGGGCAGGTAATCGGGGCCGATATGCCTCTGTATATAACTGCGTGCCTCGTTAATGGCTTCGCCCGAGAGATGTGTGCTGTCTGTTCTCATATAAGTAATAAGACCCAGATGACCCATCGAACCTAAATCCAGACCCTCATACAGCTGCTGAGCTACGCGCATAGTTCTTTTTGTCGCAAAGCCCAATTTATTTGCGGCGGTCTGCTGCAATGTGGAAGTTATAAAAGGCGCCGATGGATGAGAAATGGATTGCTTGGTTTCTATATTGGCGAGCTTAAACTCCGCGTCCTTTAGCGCGCCGAATGCCTTCTCAGCATCTTTCTTATTGGAGGCATCGAATTTTTCGTCACCGACTCTGTCTAATTCAGCCTTAAAAGCATTGTGCTCAAAGAGCCATTTGTTTTGCTCGGCGATGGTAGGGGGTTTATCGTCTTCGGTTTCAGGTGTGATAAAATCGAGCCATTGCTGGTGATAGTCGCTTTGCAAATCGGTGGTGAAAACAGCGGGAATAAGCCAGTATTCTTCGGGTTTGAAATCGCGGATTTGCCTCTCTTTTTCAACAATCATCTTGACGGCGACCGACTGGACCCGGCCGGCGGAGAGCCCCCAGGCGATTTTTTTCCACAGTAGCGGGCTTATCTGATAGCCGACTATGCGGTCGAGGATTCGCCGGGCCTGCTGGGCCATAACCTTGTCCATATTAATTTTTCCCGGCTCGGCGAAGGCACGCTTTATTGCCGATTTGGTTATAGCGTTGAAAATCACGCGGTAGGTTTTTGCTTCCGGCACGCCGAGGATTTGTGCCAGGTGCCAGGCGATTGCTTCGCCTTCGCGGTCGAGGTCGGTGGCCAGATAAAGGTCCCGGCATTTTTTCGCAGCGGCCATTAACGATGTTACTGCGCGTTTTTTGCTGGCGGTTATCTCGTAGGTCGGCTCGAAACCGTTTTCTATATCGACGTTGAGGCCTTTCGAAGGCAAATCGCGGACGTGACCCATCGAGGCCTTTACTTCGAAGTCCGGGCCGAGATATTTGTTTATCGTTTTCGCCTTGGCCGGCGATTCGACAATTACTAAAGATTTAGTTTTAGATGAACTCGATTTTGCCATTCTGTCTTTTTACCGTAGAAGCTGCATAAAAGTTCAAATATGGATACATACGCTTCTGACAGGCGTATCAAAGCTCGATTCCTGAACGAGCATCGAGCATCAAGTATCGAGCATCGAGCGTCACGAACCACTTATCGGCGATTTTCACAATAAAATTTAGTGGACTTGGCCACGCCTTACGGCGAAATGGACAAATAAAGGTAGCTTGCAGAAATGTCAAGAAAAAACAATTTTACGCAAATTCCGCAATTTTTGTTGATTTAGAATGCCATTTTGCTATAATTGTTGATTGTTCTTCAATAATCAAACTTATACACAATTAAGAAACGGAGGTGGATTATGTTTAGAAAAGCATTAACTTTAACGGCCATAATATTGGCTTTTTCGGCTTGTCAGGTTCAAGCTGAGCAAATTTCTTCGACCTGGGTTGGTGGTGAGAGAGGTCTTTGGGGGCAAGCAACCAACTGGGACCCAGCTATTGTGCCGGACAATGGAGGGGGAAATACGTTTGTCGTGATCATCGACAGCAGCTACGCCGGTGTGAATGAAGTAGAAGTTGAGTTGGAATACGACCGCACTATAGAGCAGTTGGATTGTTACGGGGCCGTGCGTTTGGAGTCTCGAATGTGGCATTTGCAGTTGTTGGCTATACAAAATGGCTTAACCAATCACGGCAGCTTATACCTCGAAATTGAAATAGGGGGAGACGTAACAAACAAAAGTGGAGCAGAGCTTGAAATGGGGGAACATCTAAATATCTATGGCAACCTGTATAACAATCTCGGTGCGACTATCAAAATTTGGCGTGATGACATAGACATAGAGGGAGACATGGTACAAAATGCTGGTTTGATATTCGTCTCCGAGGGGGGTAACATTGGTGAAGAACTTCAATTCAATAATACCGGAGAGATTCGGCTCTTTCGTGGGGGGTGTCACGGTGTTATCTTTGACAATAACAGCGTGGGTATTATTGAAGGCTGTGGAAGGATTTCTTCCGACGAAGTACTGCGAAACAAAGGTGCGATTTACGCTTCTGGTGGCCCGCTTATGCTCTACAGCGATGGCTCTATAATTAACACGGGAACCTTGGTAAGCAGGGCCGGCGCAAGTCTAAATGTTGTACTTAACTGGATGTCCCCTATTGAGGCAAACATCCCAGATGTCAATAACCAGGGTACAATTAAAATCAATTCGTCCGGTGTAGTTACTTTTAATAGCGATTTAAGAAATGAGCCGAACGCCGTTATTAATTTGCGTGGTGGAACCTTAGAAGCCCCAACTATCACTCAATCAGCCGATGCGAATTTTGCAGGCTTCGGCTCAATTACCGGAGATATACTCATTGAGTCCAGCGCAAAAATAGAACTTACCGGCCCGACGAATATTGTCGGCGATGTGAAAATTGATCCGAATGCTATATTAGAGATAAGCGATGGAACAACACTGATTACCGGCCAGACCACGTGTAACAATGGAACCATTCATATGATTGGTGGTCGTGTTATCTGTCAGGGAGGTCTGACCAACAACAACTGCAATATTATCTGGGAGCCGGGCATTTATACCAACGTTGCCGATTTTAACCTTGACGGGACAGTCAACTTCAAAGATTTCGCTGATTTTGCCAACACCTGGCTATGGCAGGCAAGCTGGCGCTGAGAACTCGCTGATTTTTAATGTTGTTTCAGCAACTGGTTGAGCAGAGGTTTTAATTTTCGGATGGCGTTGCCGCGGTGCGAGATTGCGTTTTTTTCCTCGGCGGTCAATTGGGCTACCGTTTTGTTCAGGTGGGGCACAAAGAAAATCGGGTCGTAGCCGAAGCCGTTTTCTCCGATTTCTTTCTCAGTTATAAGACCTTCCAGCGTCCCCTGAGTTTCGATTAAGATTTCTTCGGGATTTGCCAGGCACAGAGAGCAGACAAATCTTGCTGTTCGTTTTTCAGTGGGGACACCTTCCAAAAGTTTCAGGACCTTTGCGATGTTCTTATGGTCTATTAGCTTTCTGTCCTCGCTTTCTTCACCACAGAATCTCGCCGATTCAATGCCGGGGCCGCCTTGAAGGGCGTCGATTACCAAGCCTGAATCGTCGGCGATAGTCCACAGGCCGGTCGCCTTAGCGTAGCCGACAGCTTTTTTGCAGGCATTTTCAGTGAAAGTGAGGC
>CAZWKM010000173.1:0-4940 GCA_964634165.1 uncultured Pirellulales bacterium
ACGGCACAAAGCCAGACCTCCGCATCATCAATGTGGAGCCGGCAAGCTGTCCTACTGTTACCAAGGGACCTTATGCCTACGACTTTGGTGATGAAGCCGGGCTTACTCCTTTGATTAAGATGTACACCCTCGGGCACGGCTTTATCCCACCTCCGGTCCATGCCGGCGGGCTGCGATACCACGGGATGGCACCCATTATATGCCATCTGCACGACTTAGGACTCGTTGAAGCCAGAGCGGAACACCAGCTTGGTACCTTCGAGGCGGGCGTAACATTTGCCCGCGCCGAAGGCATTATCAGCGCTCCGGAGACGAACCATTGCATCAAGGCGGCAATTGATGAAGCCCTCAAGTGCAAGGAAACCGGTGAAGCAAAAACGATACTCATAGCTCATAGTGGACACGGACACGTTGATATGGCAGCTTATGATGCCTACTTTAGCGGTAAACTTAAGGATTACGAATATCCTAAGGAGAAAATAGACGAGGCACTGGCTGACCTGCCCAAAGTGGCCTCTGAATAAAGATGGTAAATGCCAAATCTGTCCTGAGATAGATTTGTAGTGTGGAAAATTGTTTTTGCAACATAGGCCGATAAAAAGCACGCTGGCTTGTAATCGCTCCTAATGCGGTTTTAGCCGCTTTTTGAGCTTTTTTACACAGCCCGTGCAAAAAAAATCAAAAAAAACTTTTTTTTTATTTGATTTGCCGCTATATACCGATAAACTTCTCAGGTGGCTGGGAGGCAGGTAAACCTCATACCAGCCGGATAGAAGTTTGCGTGTAGCAAGGCAAGTTTAAGTAAAGGGTTTTTAAGGAGATGAGTATGAAGAAAAAAGGAATTCTACTAACTGCCGTAATCTTATTGAGCGCGGCCGGCTTGGCCCAGGCCCTGGAAGGTGAGTTGCACGGTGTGCTCGACTTTACCTATCAAAGTAAGTACATCTGGCGCGGCTTCGATGTTTATGGGGACAAGAGCGCGATACAGCCGTCTATTGACCTGGATTTGTACCAAACAGGATTTGGAATCAACATCATGACTCATAGGGCAAATTCAAGCGGACACGAAAATGGCGAACGATGGGACTACACCGTGTATTACGGCAACAGTGTCTTTGAAGGCGAAACTTATGCAACCAACTACAGACTCGGCTACGTTTACTATAATTATCCGGATAACAGCAGTCACACCAAGAACAGTATAGACCTCCAGGAAATGCAGTTGGTTCTTTCCTGGCCGGAAATTTGCCCCGCAGGCGTCGTCCCCAGCTACATTCTTGTTAAGCTGTGGCCATCCAACGGTGGCACTCTAAATGGTGAAGCCTCCGGCTGGGCACACATCTTCATGCTTGACTACGGCTTGAACCTGGGTACTTTAATTCCGGATATGCCGGAGCAGGTTCTAAATCTGCATACGGAGTTGGTCTACAATGACGGGGTCGACCCACGCGGCATAGGTGTGGACCACGAATGGTCAAACATCGTCTTCGGCGTCTCAACTGACTTTGACCTCGGCAACGACCTTACTTTCACCCCGGGAATTTATCACCAGGTAACAATGGATGATTCGGTCAATGACGATAAGGACGAAACCTGGGCAAGCTTGAGTGTGAAGTACAGATTCTAAAACGACCAGGTAGCTTCTGGGCTCCCATTTTGCGGCTTTTTGCACCTGTGGTAGTCCGTGAGGACTCCATAGGAGAGCCAAAAGGGGGGCACGCTTACTATCTAAACAAAAAAAAGGCCGGTTTATTAAAAACCGGCCTTTCTGTTTTGGCTCTTCAGCTAAACCAGCACTAAACCGCCCTGCTGGCCCCGTTAGATGTAAATATGTTGCAGATAAACCCCCATTGGAAGTAGCCGCTCTTAGTACGGCAAATGCCAGAGGCGCCTTACTCGCAACGGCGTAAAACTGTAATGGACAAAACTATCTAACGGGGCTGGCCATAAATTTTGCCGTCTCAATCAAGGCGCCTTTAGCATCGCTTTCTTTCAAGCCGGCTAATGCCCCGACCGCTCTGGCGACAAACTCCTGCGCCCGCCCGCGCGCATATTCCAAACTGCCATAACACCTTAGCATCTCTGCCAGGGCCTCCTTACTTTCCCCCACGGCATTTAACTTACTTTTAACCGCGCTCTTTTCTCCCTCCTCCACCGCCCCTAACAAATGTATTACAGCCAGCGTCAGCTTGCGTTTACGGACATCACTGCCAAGTGTTTTGCCCGTCTTGTTTTCATCGCCGATTATATCGAGTAAATCGTCGGTAATTTGAAACGCAATGCCGGCATTCAAACCAAAATCCGCCAACGACTGAACCTGCGTTTCGCTTGCCCGGGCCAGGAGACCGCCAATATAGCAGCAGCTACTAAAAAGAGCGGCACTTTTTTCGGTGATTATGTCGATATACTCCGATTCACTCAACTGCCAATTCTGCCTTTGACTTACCTGTCTCAACTCACCTTCGCAGACCCGAATCGCGGTAGCGGCAATTACCCTCGCTACCTGCGGCTCCAATTCGGCACACATCTTGAAAGCTCGGCTTAATAAAAAATCGCCCAGCAACACAGCGGATTCGTTACCCCAGAGACTGTTTATCGTGGGCAGGCCCCGTCGTTTTTGCCCCTCGTCTATAACATCATCGTGCAGCAGCGTGGCATTGTGAATCATCTCGACAATCGCTGCAACACGGATAGCTTCGTATTGCGTATTGCGTATATCGTATTGCGTCTTTTTTTCGCACGACGCATCACGCACGACGCGATACGATAATAAAACCAGCCCGGGCCGAAGCATCTTGCCGCTGTGGGTACTCACACGTTCGAGCAACGGCTTGATGTCCCCCGCCTTGGCCGGGACCGTCAATTGCTCATCAAGCAGCTCTCTAACTTGGCCCAATTCGTTACCGATATGCTTAAAAGCAGAAATAGTTTTGAATTTTGAGTTTTGAATTTTGAGTTACAACTAAAAATTAAACACTAAAAACTGAACACTATTTTCTGTGGGCGTACCTGAAGAATTTCTCCCTCAGCAGGCGGGTATAAGGCCCGGGCTTGCCATCACCGATGACCCTGCCGTCAATCTCGACAATACCGATGACCTCGGCGGCCGTTCCCGTAAGGAAAAATTCATCGCAAATATACAAATCACATCGCGTCAGATTCTTCTCAACCACCTCAAGGTTCTCTTCCCTGGCTAATTTGATAACGATACCCCGCGTTACCCCTTCCAGTGCACCTGCTTCGACCGGCGGTGTATAAATCACGCCGTTTCTCACAATAAAAACATTGTCGGCCGTCGCTTCGGCAACGTATCCTTCGTGGTTATACATAATCGCTTCGGGCACGTCATTGTCCAGCGCCTCAATCTTGGCCAGAATGCTATTGAGATAATTCAAGCTCTTGACCTGCGGCGGAAGTGCCAGAGGATGATTGCGAACCGTCGTTGCACTGATTACCTTCATCCCTTTTTCATAAAGCTCCTCCGGATAAAGCTGAATGTTATCGGCTATGATAAACAATCGCCCCCCCTCGCAGATGAAGGGATTCAGCCCCAGAGTTCCCACTCCGCGGGTAACCCCCAGTCGGATATAGCCGTCAATAACACCGTTGGCCTCAGTGGTTTTTTCAATTGCACTGATAAGTTTGCTTTTGCTCATCGGAACATCAAGGCGAATCGCCTTGGCAGATTCATAAAGCCTCTTCATGTGCGCTTCCAGCTCAAATATCCTGCCGTTGTAAACACGAATACCCTCAAAAACCCCGTCGCCGTAAAGCACACCGTGGTCAAAAACTGATATTTTCGCCTCCGCCTCGTCAACAAGTTTGTCATCAAGCCAAATTTTTAGTCCCATAATATCGTATCTCGTATTCTGTCTGCCGTATTTATCTTTTCGCGATACGCATCACGCCCGGGTTCCACCCAGGGGGGCCCTTCACGCACGACGAATTTTGCCATCGGCCAACATTACTATTCGCCCGGCCCTTTCCGCGATTCGCTCGTCGTGGCTCACCATTATAATCGTCTGGCCGGCTCTATTCAATTTCTCAAAAACATCTAAAATACCATTTCCTGTCGCAGAGTCAAGATTTCCTGTCGGCTCATCGGCCAAAAGCAATCTCGGCTCATTCATCAAAGCCCTGCCAATGGCCACCCTCTGCCTCTCGCCGCCGGACAACTGATACGGCTTATGATTGGCCCTTTCACCCAGACCAAGCTGCACAAGCAATTCTCTCGCTCGCCTTTTCGCCCATCTGCGGCACGAAAACCAACCAACCACGCTTCTTGAAACCATCACCGGAAGAAAAACATTTTCTAAAACACTTAATTCGTCTAATAAATGATAAAACTGAAAAACAAATCCGACCATTTTGTTGCGGAACTTATTCAATTCGTCGCCACTAAACCGGCTCAAATCCCGCCCCCCAAACGCCACAACCCCCTTGTCCGGACTATCCAACGCACCTAATATATGCAGCAGCGTACTTTTACCGCTGCCAGAGGCCCCGACTATTGCAACAAATTCACCACTCTTTACGGCCAAATCAACGCCTTTGAGCACCTTGACCTCTGTCGCACCCATTCGATAAGATTTATGGAGCCCTTCGGCCTTTAATATAAAATCGTCCTTACCCATACAATCACTAATCAATAATACTGTCATTGCGAGGCTTGCACCCGCGCAGGCAGGGGGCAGGCCGTGGCAATCTCAAACGTAACCGATGAGATTGCTTCATCGCTGCGCTCCACCCAATGACAGAGCGTTTAACAATAATCAATAGTCAATAATCAATAATCAATTATAACTGGCTCACCTGCAAAGTCTCCACCGGCTTTTGCTTCGCCGCCTGACAGCTCGGCACCAGTGCACCAACAAAACACGCAGCTATCGCCGAAAGGACAATTACCGCCAGAACCTTCGCATCCACCTGGTTCGGAATAT
>CAZWKM010000174.1:0-4933 GCA_964634165.1 uncultured Pirellulales bacterium
TTTCAAATCGGCTTCGGCGGCGGAGCAGGATATACGCCTCAGCACGAAAGAATGTGGAATACGATTGCCGTACACAATCTGACCGCATTTCTTCTTCTCGGCGACAACGTCTATATCGACAACCCGACAAGACGCCCCGTCCAGCAATACTGCTATTATCGCCGTCAGAGCCGTCCCGAATTCCGAAGATTCACCGCCTCCACACCCATCTACGCCATCTGGGACGACCACGACTTTACCACAAATGACAAATGGGGCGGCCCAGAAATCGACAAGCCCGAGTGGAAGATTCCCGTCTGGCGCACATTCCGCAACAACTGGAACAACCCCTACTACGCCGGAGGAGAAAACCAACCCGGATGCTGGTTCGATTTTTCCATCGGCAAGGTGGACTTCTTTATGCTCGACGGCCGCTATTATCGGACAAACCCAAAGACCAAAAATCCCTCTATGCTCGGCCCCGTCCAGAAAAAATGGCTCTTCAAAAAGCTTAAGTCCTCTACGGCTGCATTCAAGGTTCTCGCCTCGCCGGTGCCCTGGGCCTTTGGCGCCAAGCCCGGCAGCCGCGACCCCTGGCAGGGCTACAAAGCCGAACGCGAAGAAATCTTTTCCTTTCTCGAAGCCAACAGGATTGACGGCGTAATTCTTATCTCAGCCGACCGTCATCGCTCCGACGTCTGGAAGATTGAATCCGCCCTGGGCGGAAACGGATATGACCTATATGAATTCGAAAGCTCAAAGCTCACCAACATCCACACGCACGGGCTAATGCCGGGTCGTTTATTCGGCTACAATAAGAAATGCTCATTCGGATTGCTCTCATTCGATACGACAATACCGGATCCGCAAGTAACTTACCGGATTATCAGTATTGATAACGAGGTTATCTACACGCTCTCGCTCAAGAGCAGTCAGCTAACACACAAAAAAGAAAAATAAGAATGGTACAAACAATAGTACAACTCACTAAATAACTTGCATAAATAGCTGCGATAAACTATAATATGTAAAATGTAAAAAACCAGATTTAATTTGCGAATAGGAACATAATAATGGCCAAGCACTCAAATATTAAAAAACCCAAGGTCATCTGCAGCTTCTGCGGCCGGTCGGCAAGCCAGGCTGACGCCTTCATAGAGGGACCGAACAGGGTCTTTATCTGCCCGGAATGCGTCGAACTGTGCCACAACATCATCCGGCAGGACTACAAACGAATCAGCAGGCAGGGCATCGGCCTGAAAAAAATGCCCAGGCCCAGAGAAATAAAGGAATTTCTCGACCAATATGTAATTGGCCAGGAACACGCCAAAAAATATCTCTCAGTCGCGATTCACAACCACTATAAACGCCTCCTACACAGCGATAGTGACGACAGCGATGTTGAAATAGACAAATCCAATGTTCTCTTAATAGGCCCGACCGGCTCCGGCAAAACACTGCTCGCCCGCACCCTCGCCCGCAAATTGGAAGTACCGTTCGCAATATGCGATGCAACCACCGTTACCGAGGCCGGATACGTCGGCGAAGACGTCGAAAATTTCCTGCTGCGACTGCTGCAGTCCGCCGACTACGATATAGAAGCCGCCCAGCGAGGAATCGTCTATATCGATGAAATAGATAAGGTCGGCAAAACCACCCAGAACGTTTCCATTACCCGTGACGTCTCCGGCGAAGGCGTCCAGCAGGCGCTGTTGAAAATGCTCGAAGGAACTATCGCCAATATCCCGCCGCAAGGCGGAAGAAAGCATCCGGAACAATCTTACATACAAATCGACACCACGCAGATACTTTTTATATGCGGCGGAACCTTCGTGGGTCTGGAAAATATTGTCAAGAAGCGGCTCGGCAAAAAAATGATCGGCTTCGATTCGGAACTGGCCGGCCGAACCGACAAAAAAACCGAGTACAGCGATATAATTCAGCAGGTCATACCGGAAGATATCATCGAGTACGGAATGATTCCTGAAATGGTGGGCAGACTTCCCGTGATTACCACCCTCTCAGCCCTCGATGAAGATGCGCTTATAGACATACTAACCAAGCCGAAAAATGCCCTGCAAAAGCAGTATCAAAAATTCTTCGAGATAGAAAATGCCGAGCTTGAATTTACAGACGACGCCTTACACGCACTGGCACAGAAAGCGCTCGAGCGTGACACCGGTGCCAGGGCATTGCGCGCGATTACCGAGGAGCTGATGGTTGATTTGATGTATCAGCTGCCCGAAGAGCCAAAGCCCGCAAAATACGTAATTACCCGTGATATTGTCGAAGGCAAAGCCGATTTGTTCACCGCAAAACAAAAGGCAAAGAAAGAATCAGCATAGAAATGTTCAGGTGATTTAAATTGAGGTTAAATATGCTGTCCAATCCTAAAGCGATTGAATCACTTGTACAAAGCATCGTCGAGGCTGTACATCCGCTAAAGATCATCCTTTTTGGTTCATATGCCCGAGGCAAAACGAATCCAGATAGCGATATTGATGTTCTGCTAGTGATGCCCGAAGGTGTTCACTGCCGGCGAACTGCACAACTGTTATATCGGCAAATTAGAGGTTTAGGGGTTCCTTTTGATATCTTAGTGGCAACACCGAGTGCTTTGGAAAAGCATAAAGATAATATCGGCCTAATCTATCGAACTGTGCTACAGGAAGGCAAGGAAATATATGCCGCATGAAGGTCATTTTCCAGGAAGCCCGGCTGACTGGCTACGTTATGCCCATAGCGACTTAGAGCTTGCTCGTGTGAAGCGACCACCTAAGGTTTTGTTTGAAGGACTTTGCTTTCATGCTCAACAAGCGGTGGAAAAGGCGCTGAAAGCGGTACTGATTGCTAAGGGCGTTCCTCCCACCAAGACTCATAATATCAGGACACTTCTGGATCTTTTGCCACCAGACGTCGTTCCGCCGGAGGAGGTAGAAGACGCAGCGGGCCTCACTGACTACGCTGTCATAAGCCGTTACCCCGGTGACTTTGAGTCTATCGATGAAAAAGAATATAAGGAAACAGTACAATTGGCAGAAACCGTTGTTTTCTGGGCAGAAAGAATTATCCAATAGCGAAAAAACAAAGAAGTGAATTTTTCACACAGATAAGAGCTTTTTGGCACAAGTGGCCTGATTGAGCATCCATACAATCTATTCCGAGCCGGCCTGTTTATCCTTTAAGGTAGCTAACTGAATGTCCGTGGCGCTGCTTTGAGCAACAGCCGCCAGGGCATACTGTGCCTCACCAAAACAAATGTCCTTATCAACACGCAAGGTAACGACCCTGCGCTCCGGGGGCAAATTTCTCAAACGAATATCTATCAATTGGGCCAGTCCTTCCACTATATCTGCATAGCTCGATGACGTAATTTTTTCCGAGCCGACTGCAAAGGCGATCCTTTCGGTATTTGTCCTCATAACGGTAACCGTAGTCACCTGGGCCCCGGGTTCGGAGTCGCTTTGGGCAAACTCGCAACCGTCCGGGACGGTCACCGGAAAATTCTCCGCCTCGATGAACTGACAAACCACTAAAAAAAATATAATAAGCAAAAACACAATATCTATAATAGGCGTCATATTAAAAGACATAAGCCCTTTCCTTTCATCCGGGACCCTCTTATCATCACGAGTGCAGAGACGCGCGAACGGTCTTTACCGGCTTGCCGCCAAGTTCACGAATTGGTTGTTTCGGTTTCGGCTGTTCAGCCTGCTTTTGCTTTGTCAAGCTGCGTCTTATTTCCGGTATAATATTCTCAGCTTCTGCTACGGCATCACTCACCAGCATCTCAATCCGGTTTCGAAACACGCCGTGTATCGCCAACGCCGGTATTGCAATAAACAGGCCCCAAAAGGTTGTCACCAGGGCAACCGAAATCCCCCCTGCCAATTGTGCCGGCTGCGGCTGACCGCCGGCCAGCACAATGGCGTTGAACAGTTTTATCATTCCGAAAACCGTCCCGAACAGGCCTACCATCGGCGAAACATTGCCAATCAGATTGACCCATTCAATCCGGCGTAAAAGCCGCCAAGCCTGCTCCTGCAGCGATTCGGAAAGCACGTTTCGCATCCGGAACCAATCGCCCCGGCCCTGCGTAACTGCCTTGACAACTGCAACACTGACAAAATCATTTCGTTCGGCAATTCGCGCCTCTAATTGCCCGTGCCCGAACTGCCGGATTATATCGACAATCCTCCCGCCTATGCCGGCCGGAAGAAGTTTCTTGCGGCGAATCGTAAGGCAATGCTCGACCGCCAGATAAACCGCAATAAGTGACATCGGCAAAAGCACAAACCAGACAATGGGGCCGCCGGCTATAACAAATTGCTCAAAGAATGTTCGCGTTCCACCCGCCTCAGCCACACCGGTTCCAAAGCCGTTACGCATCGTAGCAACTATTGCCCACAGCACAGCAGCCAGGACAGCGACCAGTAAGACCGTCTTTAATAAAAAGCTCTTACGCATCCTTGTGTATCGTGTATCGTGTATCGTGTATCGTATGTCGTATTATGTCATTGCGGGCGCAGCGAAGCAATCTCTATTTCTTTTTTCATTTTGTGTTTTTTTGTGGCTATCTTTGATTCTTCATCGCCACCGGTGATAAAGACAGATTCTCCGCCGCTTTGTTTTGCTATCGCCTCCAGCATCTTACGGTCATCGCCCTGCGGCCAAAATCCTATGGTATTGATTCTTGTCCTCGGCGCAAATCGCGCCAACAGGTTCGCTATTTTCTGCGAAAACCTCTGCGCATCCTCGGTTGTCAGCTCGAAGCCATCTGTGAGAAAATAAACAAGCGAAGGGCTGACTCCACTGCCGTCACGAATTTGTACCGCCCTTTCCAACGCCGCCAGCGCATTAGTTTGCCCGGCCGGTCGAATGGAATCAATAAAATCATACGCAGAGGATTTGGCTTTTTGCGTCGCTCGAAGCAGATTGTCTCCAAATTCAAACA
>CAZWKM010000175.1:0-4927 GCA_964634165.1 uncultured Pirellulales bacterium
TAAGAGCGCCATACTGTTCGGGTATGGAATAACCCGTGGTATCGGGGATGTTGACTACGGTGGCCCCGGCGTCAATAACGGCCTCGAGAATCTCATAGAGAAAGGCCCGGTCGGCCCGGCCGGAATCTTCAGCGTAAAATTCGATGTCGTCGGTATATTTAGCGGTGTGCTTGACCGCCTCGACGGCCATCTTCAGGATAGTCGCCTGCTTTTCGCCCATCGTCTTGCCGTACTTATCATCTGCGAATTTTCCGGCGATGTGAATCTCGGAGACGCCGATACCCGTATGGATGCGGAACCGCTTCGCTTTGGCCAGCGCTTTTCTGCAGGTCTCAATGTCCTTTGCTATTGCGCGTGTTAAGCCGCAGACAACCGGGCCTTGAATCTGTTCCGATATCAGCCGTACCGCTTCGAAATCTTCGGGCGAGGAGGCCGGGAATCCTGCCTCTATAACGTCAACTTTCAGCCGGGCCAACTGCCGGGCGATTTCCAGCTTCTCTCTGGCTCCTAATCGGGTCCCGGCTGCCTGCTCGCCGTCACGTAAAGTCGTGTCGAAAATTATAATTTTTTCTTTAGACATCTGCTTTTTCTCCAAAATTTCTATGCCACAAAGGCACCAGGACTCGAAGTTTTTTCTTTACATAATTGATTTAGTGGCTTCGTGTCTTCGTGGCGAAAACTACAAGGCTCTGCGTTCTCAGCGTTCTCGGCGCTGAGAAATATGGGCTAATTATGCCCCAACCAGGGCTAAAATGCCACGAATTATTTTTTTACCACAAAGACACCAGGACTCGAGGTTTCTTCTTTATATAGTTGATTTCTTTGTGGCTTTGAGTCTTCGTGGCTGAATTTTTTATGTAGAGGTATTATTGCGCCTTGCCCGCCGCCACGCCTCGCGTCGTAAGACGCGGGGGCAGGCGGCGCAAAAGCAGGGTAAGGCCAAGAACGGCTGCAAAATGAGAGCAAACTCGTGCTTCGTAGCGAAAGAGCTCCGCTATTTCGCAGAGTAGTATTATGTGATTCTTGCTCATAAAACTAATTATACAGAGCAAAGCGGATTTTGCAAATGTTTTTTAGCGGATTTTTTCAGCCATTGATGCTGACTATTTCCCTTGTCATTCCCGCGGAAGCGGGAATCCACGCTTGCCACCTCACCAATTAGGCCTCTGCCACCTGTCCTGAGCGAAGTCGAAGGGGCAGTCTAAAGATCTCATTTTTGCATTTTTCATCTTGATTTTTGCTGTTTTTGTGGTATTTTATCCTCCGAAGAACGCCTGCACCTACGGGCGGAAAACTTCACCGAAATTGCGTTTTTCTATCAACATTTGACCGGCCGGGAAAGGCTATTATTTGGTGAATCGTGTTTCGTGATGCGGGAGTTGAGGAGCTAGGAAATGGAGTTTTTGGGGATAAGCGGGTTATTGGTAGCGGCGGAAGAATGATTACTCCTGGCTATTCACTGTTGGATATTAACTATTGAAAGGTTTTGAGGATGGCAATTGGTCTCAAGGACAAACGCGAAAAGGTTGAAAAGTTGCTGGAACCTATTAGCACAATCGCCGGAGGGCTGAGGTCAAATCCAGCGTATCTGCTTCTCTTTGGAGTTTATGCGCTACCAGTAATCGCGCTGGGTATTGCGGCTACTGTTGGTGACCTGAGATGGTTGATTGTCTGTGGACTTTGGTCGTTTGGGACTCTCCCGCTGGTCATTTATTTTATCACGCATCTGGAGGTGCCTGACAGAATTAGGGCCAGTCTTGGGCCTGACCCTGATGACGTGCTTGACGACTCAACGAACAAGCTCATAATTGTTGCACAGAACATGCATACTCTTCTCTCGAATGAGAAAACCTTTCTCGATCGCGTTGCCGTTCGGTTGCGGAATGACCCTGAATTTGAGGCAACGATTATTTTGACCGTTCCGGACTTCTTCCGGGTAATTGGGTGTTCGACCTTGGATCCGGAGGTTGCGCTTGGGCACTTTCGGGAGAGTGTGGAATGTCTCCGCGCGTGCCGGGATTCTCTCTCCACACACCAGCAGAAGCGCTTTAAGGTGCGATTTCATCCTGGGGCCTCTTCTTTGTCTGCAATCATTCGGTACACGCGAGAACGCAACAACGCAAGAGCCCTCTTTGTTGCAAAATGGGCAACTGATGTAGAAATGAGCACGAGGTTACACTGCTACATCAATGAGTCAATCCACAGGACGTTATTTAGGAGGCTAACTAGTCATATTGACGTGATGCAGGACCCGGCGATGAGCAAAGGTCTCGAGGATATCGGACATGAGAATTAAGTGTGTAGGAGGCGTGTTCCTGAGCGAGGGGGGGACCGAATTTTGTTTTTGTGGGGATTGCGGGTAATTGTATTTTAGGGTATTGTGTGGCTGGAAGTAAAATCGGAGAGGGATAGTTTAACACAATAAGGATAAGCCATTTTTTGTTGACTTGATATATCAAGTTGTTTATACTGTATCAAAACTTAACAGTTAAATGTAAAAATCTTTCTCGTTTAAAGGCGTGTAGGAAATACGCCCTCGATTGTAACTCGTGGCTTTATAAAGAGTTGTCCATAACCATAAAAAGACCTCAACAATAAATTGCCTTTTTGACGATGTATTTTGTATCATACCTCTTTGGGCTATTATTGGTGTTTTGTATGTGAAAGCAGAAAGGCAGGACGAGAAGCAAAATGAGCAAGGATCGCATATTGTTAAAACTTGTGCTGGATAAAATTGGATTCGGAGACTTGGAAGAAATAAGCAACTTTACTAAAAGAAAGATCCTGCAAAAAAAGATATATCTTCTCCAGCTTACGGGACTTGATTTGGGGTACCGTTACAACTGGTACTTGAAAGGACCATATTGTCCCGCTCTTGCTGACGCTACATTCACCCTGAGAGAAGAAATCAAGTATGACAATGAGTTTGATGAATATGAGCTCAATTCTAAAACCGTGAGGAAGTTGGACACGCTGGATGAGATCACCGCTTTGCCGAATGATCTGCATACAGAGGAATCCGAGTGGCTTGAGTTGCTGGCTTCGCTCCACTATCTAAAACATATCGCCTACTGGGCCGGAAAAAATGATCCGCAGTTTGAAAAAGTTTTCGAAAAGCTTAGCAAGTCAAAACCACACTTTGCAGGAAAGGAAGATGTAGCCAAAGCTGCTTGGAAAAAGCTCGAGGATAATGGACTTGTGGAGCATAAGACGTTGGAGTAAAACAATATCGAAAAGTTTTTATGGAAGATGAATTTCGCCATAAGATAATTATTGATCCGGTCCATGGTGATATTGGCTTAAGCAAGTTAGAAACTGACCTTATTGATACCCCTACGTTTCAACGACTTAGAGGAATCAAGCAATTGGGTTTCGCGTACACCGTATACCCCAGCGCCAGGCACAGTCGTTTTGAGCACTCATTAGGCGTTATGCACATAATGAGCCGTATCCTTGAATCTCTTAGGAGTAGACACAGAAATGATGTACCTCCCGACCATTTTCGAAAACTACGGATAGCAGCCTTGCTGCACGATATTGGCCATTATCCCTATTCTCATCTGATGGAGAAGATTGACTGGGACTTAACGAAAAAATACATGAGCAAAAAAGGTCAAAACGGAAGAGAGAAGACTTATCTGCCCAAGGAGTACCCGAAGCATGATAGGCTGGGAGAGATCATTATTACCGAAAGAAAAGACATAAAGGAAAAACTGGAAGGAAATGGCATTGACCCGAAGGATATCTCAGCTCTCGTCAGAGGTGAACATATAGAAGAAATCGCTCCCCTACTCAATGCAAGTTTAGATGTAGACAGGCTGGATTATCTGGTGCGGGACTCTCTCAATACTGGCTTACCTTACGGCAAGGTTGACCTCAACTATATTGTGAATAATCTTGAATTAATTGGCGAAGGTGACGAGAAGGAGATAGTCGTCCACACAAAGGCGAGGAGTTCAATTGAGCATATGCTCATGGGTCGTTATTTCATGTTCAATACAGTTTATATGCATAAGACCGTATTTGCTTTCGAGGAGATAGTCAGAAGGATTGTTATGATAATGTGGGAGAAGGGCAAGATTTATAAATCAGGCGAAGATATTGAAAAAATGGCCCGCGATGATTCTGATGATTTCTTACGTTTCCACGACGGATATTTGGACGAATTAATTGACAAGTATGCGAATAAAAGAAGAGATAGAAAGCTTGCTGATTTGTGCAAGGTAGTGAAACTGCGTAGCCCCCCTAAACTTGTTTATGAAATTTCAGAACTTAAGAGGTATGATGATAATCCCAGCCCGGAGTACACCATATTAACAAGCAGTTGGAAAGATAAGGTTCAGGAATTCATAAGTGAATTTGAGATACCGGAAGAACGTTGGTTTTTTCGAGATATTAAAGGGCCTGAGTTTGAAAAACTACATCCATTTATGAGCTTGGCTGAGGCAAGGGAGTTTATGGAAAGTGAGGGCCCAGAGCTTAGAGAGTTGGTAAAGGTAAAAGAACGGTCAGGCAAAATAAAAAATCTACTTGAAGACAAAAGCAGTGTTTTACATTACATGAGTCGTTTGAAGCCAAGGCTTTGCCGCATATATGTCTTGGGGATAGACGATGTAAAAGCGTCCAAGATCAACGATAAAATTGAGAAATGGCTGAGACAATAAACGCGATGAGGCTGTAATCATTCCAGTCTATTCAAACGACTCTATTTCCGTTTACAAATCTTTTTCGCAGGAATGACAGTCAGTAATAGATTTCTCGGCAAGCTCGAAATGACCCCGTTAGGGAGCAGAGAGAATGGCTTGGGTCCCCGATTACTAAGTTCGGGGATTCGGGAAATTGAGAACGGCGAATTCTCCGTGGAATTTACGCGCGGCGATGTTCCGTCGGGGCCGGACAGGCTCCCGCTTTAGCGGCGTCAAATTAG
>CAZWKM010000176.1:0-4927 GCA_964634165.1 uncultured Pirellulales bacterium
AAAGTTTAGAAACGTAGCTAAAGTAACCTTAAACAGGAAATGTCAGCTTAAATTTGTGGGGTAATAAGGAGCAGGAGCAGTGCTTAAAATAGGAATTGTGGGATTCGGCTTTATGGGGCGAATGCACTATCGGTGCTGGAAGGCACGGGACGATGCACGGATTGTGGCCATTTGCGATGCAAACGAGAATATCGTAGAAGATTCGAAAAAGGCGGTGGGGAATATCGAAGGCGCAGAAGACGCGGTCGATTTTACGGGAATCAGCATTTATTCCGACACCGCAAAGATGCTGGCGGAGGAGAAGCTGGACGCAGTTTCGATTACTCTGCCGACGTTTTTGCATGCCCGGTACGCGATGCAGACGCTGGAGTCGGGGGTGCACGTGTTATGCGAAAAACCGATGGGGCTGAATGTGGCTGAGTGCGAGAGTATGATGGCCGCCGCAAAGTCGAGCGGGAAGGTATTGCAAATCGGACATTGTGTGCGTTTTTGGCCGGAGTATGCGAAGACGAAAGAGATTGTGGCAAGCGGCGAGTACGGCAAGGTGCTGGCGGCAACCTTTCAAAGATTGGCTGCGACGCCGACCTGGAGCCAGGACAACTGGATTATAGACGAGCAGCGCAGCGGCGGGGTGGCGCTGGATTTGCATATTCACGATACCGATTTCGTGCAATACCTGTTTGGTATGCCGCGGGCCGTCTGCAGTTTCGGCGGCAAAAACAGTGCGGGAAAGCTGGTTCATATTGTAACACAGTATCTTTACGATGACGATAAGGTCATTACCGCGGAAGGAGGATGGGCAATGATGCCCTCGTTCGGCTTCGAGATGAGCTTTAATATCGTGCAGGAAAAAGCAACGATTATTTATGACTGCACGCGTGAGCTGGCTTTTAAGGTGTGTCCCGCGGAGAGCGAGGCGTTTACGCCAAAGGTACAGCCGGGAGACGGGTATATATTGCAAATCGACCATTTTGTGCGAACGCTGAAAGGCGAAAAAATGACGCCCGTGACGACACTGGAAGACTCCCGTGACTCGGTAAAGATTGTGGAGGCGGAAAAGGAATCCGTACGGACAGGTGGAATCGTTTCGCTGCAATAAGAAGGCAAATGCGTAGGAACCAAACATAAGTTGAAATGATATTGTGGAGATGATTATTATGCGTACTTGTAAGGATTGGCCGGTATCTATCTGCAGCTGGTCACTGCGGCAGGATGTGCACGAATTAGCCGAGTCTATGCGAAAGATGGATATTGGATATGTAAATCTGGCGGTGCGGCCGGCGCTCCGTAAGGAGTCCCAGGGACTGCAGCAAGGCGGGGAGAAATTCCTGCAGGCCGTACGCGAGCAGGATTGGACTATCAGCAGCACTATGATAGACTTTCCCTGCGAGGATTATTCGACGCTGGAAAGTATCAAGAAGACCGGCGGAATCGGTCCGGACGAGCATTGGGAGGAAAATCGCGAGTTAGCGTTGGGAGCCATCGACGTGACTGCGGAGCTGGGCGCGAAGTATTTACTGATGCACGCGGGCTTCATTGACCATACACAGCCGGATTATGCCGGGAAGTTCTATGACCGTGTACGGCTTTTAGCCGATACAGCGGCTGAGAAGGGGATAAAGTTTCTGATGGAGACGGGGCAGGAGACGGCTGGGGAGTTACGGCATTTCCTGGAAGAGATGCGTCATCCGGCGCTAAAGGTCAATTTCGACCCGGCGAATATGATTCTTTACGACAAGGGCAATCCGCTGGAAGCTATAAAGGTGCTGGCCCCGTGGATCAAACATGTGCATATCAAGGATGCGCTGCGGACAAAGACACCGGGGACGTGGGGCTTGGAGGTCCCCTGGGGCGAAGGCGAAGTAGGCAGTGATGTCTTCTTGAGAACCTTAAAGGAGATTGGGTTTGATGGGGCGCTGGCGATCGAGCGGGAAGCCGGGGACGACAGATTTGGTGATATCAAGAAGGCAGCGGAGAGACTAAGCGCCTTCAGGGGCTGAAAAATAAAGTGGTCAGCTCGTCCGTCGTCCATCGACGAGGGACGAGGGCATTATTGTAGTGCGGTGTTATTTCATGCCTCTGGACCGAACTACTCTTTCTCTCCAAAGCACAGAACCCTGCCGTTGTTGGTCGCAAGATACAGCCGGCCGTTGGCGGCAGCCATACCGTCCCATACGGGTGGGGATTCAAGATTGTATTCGGCCAGTTTCTTTCCGTCCGAGGCGGACACGACCCACAGCAAAGCCCCCTTTTGTCCGTCAAAGGCCTCAGTTTGTTCGCGAAGTTTCTTAGCAACGTTAGGGGCATCAGGGTTCTTGAATATCTCTTCTTCATCGATTATATCCGGGGGCCCGGCGATAAAGAGGGTTTTATCCGCCAGGACCATCGCACGGACGTAAAGCGGCGCTTCCCGCGACCAATGATAAACTGGCCTGGTGGCGGGGATGGCGCGCTGTTTCTTTTTCTGTTGCCGGGCTTTTCTCTTAACTATCTCAGGTTCTCTGTCACTGGCAAAAAGGTGATATTCCATAGGCGTCGTCCATTTGTAGTATTCAGGCTTGCGTCCGTAACCATAGACGTTCAAATCATCAAGAACCAGCAGTCGGCCGGCAGGTGTGACTCGACCGGCACGAGGCCAGCCGCCGGCCCCCGAAGCAATACTCTTGCCGAATATCCAGTAGGACCGGTGGAACCACGAGCCGTCCAGCATACCCGTCGAACAGAACAGATGCCGACCCTCGCCCAACTGGTCGGTGACGTCCGTCGGGGCGATATGCTGGCGTACGCCGTTAAGGTCAAAACGCTGGGTCCGCATGTAAATGTACTTGCCGTCGCTTGATAGAATATCCGCAAGGGCGGCGGGCATATTCAAACCTTTGACGTGCACTTGCAGATTCTCACCCGTTTTCGGGTCACGCTCGTCGAGAATGGTCTCGGATATTTTGCGACCCGTTTCGGGGTCGAGTCGCAACAAACGCATGCCGGCGTCGAGGAACATTGACCGGCCCGCAACGCAATGAGCGATGCCATTCTGCACAAGCACACTGCCGTGAACCGGCCAGACGGATTCCAATTGCTCAAAAGCCATCAGCCGCCGATCTACGAGCGCGGCACGGAAGCGCCAGGCCAGTACTCCATCGGAGGCACGCAGACAATAGACCCAGCCATCAGCCGATCCGAACAGGACCCGTCCCTGATAGAGTGTGGGCGGCGAGTCAACCTTTCCCCCAGCAGTGTAACTCCAGAGGGTTTTCCCATCCTTTGTATCGAGGGCATATACGGTGTGGGTGTCTACTGAGGCTACGAAAACCTTGTTCCCAGCGACCACGACACTGCTGAGCTTGCCACCAACATCAGTTTCCCAGGCGCGTTCCAACTCAACGGGAATCTGTGCCTTTGTGAAGCCACTGCGCGCTGGGTCATGCCGATAAGTCGGCCAATCATTTGTACTTTCGATTTTTGGTTTTCGATAGGCAATCTTTCCGTATGCAGGCCCGCGTTCGAGCCTGTCGGCATCGGATACCCCTCTCGGGACTTTGCGGGTTTTGGACGCAGGCGCCAGGGCGTTGAATCCGTACAGCTTGGCGTCAATATAGCAGGCGCAGGAATGTGGCGGTGCATAGACCAGACCGTTACAGGGCATTATGCCGTACAGACAGCCGCCCCGAACCCAATGATGTGTCGTCCAGTGGTTCTTTCGGAAGTCGACGAATTCGATGCCGGTTCTCGACGGCAGGAGCCACCGGTCTGTTGCCTTTGCCCGATAGCAGCGATGATGGAACCAATAGGTCTGAACATCTGGTGCAAACTGGTTCTTAACCTCTCCGGTGTACAGGTCTCGTCCCGTGAATACGCCCGAATCCCTGCCGCCTGCGATTGCGCCGGCCCATACCAGTCCATCGATGACAAGAAGGTCCTCCGGAGAATTGTGTCCGGACCGGGGATGTTCCTCTGTCCACAACGTCTTGCCGGTTTTGGCTGACAGCGCTGTCATCGACCTATTACCGCCTGAAAACAGGACAACGTCCTGATATACGACTAACGTCGGCCCGAAGTTAGTTGGAATAGGAGAGCGTCTTGCGACCTGCTCCGAGTTCCACACTTCATAGCCGCTTTTACGATTCAGGCAGACGACCTTCTCTCCGTTATGGAAGAATACGCCCTTTTGGTCAGCCGCCAGCGTCAGCGGAACCACCCTATACTCCTTGCTCCACAAAACATTCCCCGTGTCTGCCTGGATGGCCATGATGCGTCTTTCTCTCTCATCCCACGGCCACTCGTGTGCCACACGGCTTTTGGCTTGACCGATATTATTTGTCGCGGGCTTGTACTCGTTGTAGTTCATTGGGGCGTCGTTGACCAACAAAAACAGCACACCCTCGGAAGCAATCACTTCCTCAGTGGCGTTGCTGTCCTTGTAGGTCCGGATGGTCTTCCCGGTTGCTGCGTCAAGTGCTGTCAGCGGGGACTGAAAACCAAGCGTGACATAAACCCTGTCTTCAACGGCTACCAGGCGACGCGGCAGGTGGGCCGGTCCACTTTTGAAAGGCCACAGATGAGTATGCCACGATGGTATCGCTCGCTTCCACAAGATAGTGCCGTTGAAAGCGTCACGCGCGATGAGAACCCGTTTTTGTGGCAGCTGGATGATAGCGGTTGGGCCTTCATCGAAGATGTAAAAGATTCGTCCCCCGGCTGATACGAGCGCGCTCATGCTCGCCATGCGGTCGTGATGCCGCGCCCATCTTGGGCTCCCGACCCATTGTAGGTGGCGGGGCGGACCGACAACCGTATCATGCGCCACTGCATTGCCGCTTGCGTCATGCAGGTAATGCGTCCATTCGTCAATCTCTTTGGGACGCGGCTTGACCGTCTTCGTCCACGTATCGCCCTCCTTGATATACGCCACGCCGTTGGGAGCCAGAAC
>CAZWKM010000177.1:0-4925 GCA_964634165.1 uncultured Pirellulales bacterium
GCTTCAAATACTTCGGTAACTCTGGGCAGGCCGCCGGTGATGTCCTGTGTCCCGCCGGTGGCCCTTGGCTGACGTGCCAGCAGCTGACCTGCCTGGACGTTCTGGCCTTCAGTAACCTCGATTCTGGCTCGTGCAGGCAGATAGTGAACGTCGAGTATTTTTCCTTCTGAATCTTCTATGATAATTTGCGGATGCTTATCGCCTTTATGCTCGATTACGACGGGCCGGCCAGGCCGGCCTTTTCGCTCTTCTTCAATTTCGATTGTTTCGCCTTCCACGATATCTACAAACGCAATTTGACCATGTTTTTCCGCTAAAATTGGTGTACGGTGGGGGTCCCAAGAGAATAATCTTTGCTTATCCTTCTTTAGCTCTTGTCCAGGCTCCACTTGCATACTCGCACCATACGGGACCTTGTACTTTCCAAGCTCACGCCCCTTTGGGTCTAAGATTGCAAGCTCACCACTCCGTGTCAGCACAATACCCTTTGATTTTACAGGTCTGTACTTTTTACGTTCTTCAGCTTGCGGGATAATATCCTTACGGTATTTGTCCCCTTCCCAAGTAAAAGACTCAGCGGACTCCGTTGGGTCATCAACAACATTCAAATTCCGGTACTCAACTTTTCCTTTAGAAACAGACCACTGATCACTCTCAAGAATGGCTCTGGAAGCGATGCCACCGGTATGGAACGTACGCAGTGTCAACTGGGTGCCGGGCTCACCGATTGACTGGGCAGCGATAATGCCAACTGCCGAACCTTCCTCCGCTAACTTACCCGTACTCATATCCCAGCCATAACACTTCGCACAAATACCAAATGTACTGTCACAAGTGAGTGGGCTTCTGACTCTGATGGCATCAAGGCCCAGAGCTTCGATCTTTGCTGCCGCCTCCGCGGTAATAACTTCGTTCTCACGAACAACCATTTCGTCGGTAATTGGGTTACGAATATTATCTCTGGCAGTTCTGCCGATAATAAGTTGTGAAAGCGGCACATCTATCTGCTCACCTCTGCTGACCGTGCTTTTGGTAACACCCTGCAAGGTTCCGCAGTCGCGGTCGGTGATAATTAGATTTTGCGCCACATCGATGAGCTTGCGGGTAAGATATCCGGAATTGGCTGTCTTTAAGGCAGTATCAGCGAGTCCCTTACGCGCCCCGTGCGTAGAGCTAAAGTACTCAAGGACGCTCAAGCCTTCACGGAAGTTTGATTTAATTGGTGTTTCGATAATCTCGCCGCTGGGCTTAGCCATTAACGCCCGCATCCCTGCAAGCTGCTGAATCTGGTCCACGCTGCCTCTCGCACCGGAATCAGTCATAAGGTATATCGGGTTCAGATACGGCGAGCCATCCTCCTTAGTATCTTCCTTAAGGCCACGCATCATTTCGTTCGTAACCGCCACGCGGGCATTCGTCCAGGCATCAACAACCTGGTTATACCTTTCGCCCTCGGTCAAGACACCGGCTTCGTAGTTCTTACGGATTTTGCTGACCTTCTTTTCTGTCTCCTCGATAATCTCTGGTTTCCTTGCCGGTATTTTCAGGTCCGTAATGCCAAAACTCAAACCTCCAAGCGTAGCGTACTTGAAGCCCAAATCTTTTATTCTATCAAGCAGGTCCACCGTTTCGGCTGAACCTGCGAATTCGAAACAGTCACTGATTACCTGGCTCAACTTCTTCTGAGCCATCGTCATATTGTAAAACGGTATCCCGACCCCGGTCGGGAGTATATCGTTGAATATGCATCTGCCCACCGTCGTCTCAATTACTCGTCCATCGCCGATCTTTGGTGTCGGACTATCTTCGGTAACAACTTTTCTTCCCTCCTCAATCTGCACTTTAATCCTCTCGTGCAAACCGATTTTACCCAGTTCGTAGGCCATCATTGCCTCGAAAGCGTCCCTGAACGCCCGTATAGCGTAAAACCCTTTCTCCTCAGCTTTTCGCTTTTCGCTCTCCGCCTCTATACTGGTCAAATAATAGTTGCCCATTACCATATCCTGAGACGGTCCGACCATTGGGGAGCCATTGGCCGGCGAAAAAATATTGGAGGTGGTCATCATTAAGATATGAGTCTCGGCCTGGGCTTCAATACTCAGCGGCAAATGCACCGCCATCTGGTCGCCGTCAAAGTCGGCATTGAATCCCCTGCAGGCCAACGGGTGAAGCATAATGGCGTTGCCTTCGACGAGGATGGGCTCGAAGGCCTGAACGCCCATTCGATGAAGCGTAGGGGCACGGTTGAGCAAGACAGGATGCTGATGAATCACTTCTTCCAGGACGTCCCAGACTCCCATTTCACGTCTTTCAATCATTCTCTTGGCGCTTTTAATCGTATCGGCAAGGCCGTGTTGCTTAAGCTTGCGAATAATGAAAGGCTGATACAACTCCAGCGCTATTTTCTTCGGCAGGCCGCACTGATAGAGTTTTAGATTAGGTCCTACTACAATTACCGAACGAGCTGAGTAATCCACACGCTTGCCGAGCAGGTTCTCACGGAATCGGCCCTGCTTGCCCTTAATCATATCGGCCAGGGACTTGAGAGGCCGATTATTACTGCCGAGGACCGGCCTGCGGCAGCGACTGTTGTCAAGCAGCGAATCAACCGCCTGCTGAAGCATTCTTTTCTCATTGCGGATAATCACATCGGGGGCATTAAGGTCCATCAACTTTTTTAACCGGTTGTTACGATTGATAATTCGCCGGTAAAGGTCATTCAAATCGCTCGTTGCGAAATTGCCCCTCTCAAGAAGGACCAGAGGACGCAAATCAGGCGGGATAACAGGAACAACTTCAAGCACTATCCACTCGGGCTTGTTACTGCTATTCTTAACTTCGTTAACGGTCTTGAGACGTTTGGTGAGATCTTTTATCTTCTGCTTGCTGCCGGTCTTGGTTATAGCCAGCCTTAGCTCATTGCTCAAGGTATGGACGTCAAGATTTAGCAACAGTGCCTTGATGGCTTCGGCGCCCATTGAAGCCTTAAACGCATTGCCGTATTTGTTTAAGGCCTCACGGAATTCTTCTTCACTAAGCAGTTGACCGGCCTTCAACGGGCTTTGGCCCGGGTCGGTAACAACGTAGTCCTGGAAATAAATTATTTTCTCCAGGTCTGCTGATTTCATTGCCAGAAGGGTACCAAGGCGATTCGGTATGGCCTTGTAAAACCATATGTGCACTGCCGGCGCTGCAAGATTGATATGTCCCATTCGCTTGCGGCGGACGCGACTATGTGTAACCTTGACTCCACAACGGTCGCAAATTATCCCCTTGAACTTGGTGCCTTTATATTTGCCGCAAGCACATTCCCAGTCCCTCTCCGGCCCGAAGATTCGCTCACAGAATAAGCCGTCCTTCTCCGGCCGATAAGTACGGTAGTTAATAGTCTCTGGCTTGCGCACTTCGCCAAAAGACCAGCTGCGAATATCGTTGGGACTGGCCAATGAAATCTTAACCGAACCGTAATCATTAATGCGATCGTAAATATTTTCTAACATTTAAGGCTAACTCCTTATTAGTTTTAAGTTTTGAATTTTTAGTTATAACCCAAAACTCAACACTAAAAACTTAAAACTACAACGCAGTGCCTCCAAGCCGTTTCTTTTCAAGCTGAATATTCAATCCCAATCCTCTTAGTTCATTGCACAATACGTCAAAGGACAACGGTGTGCCCGCTTCGAGGATGTTTTGTCCCTTGACCATTGATTCATAGATTTTTGTTCGGCCTTCAACATCATCGCTTTTGACCGTCAGCATTTCCTGGAGTGTATAAGCGGCCCCATAGCCTTCCAGGGCCCAAACTTCCATTTCACCGAACCTTTGTCCGCCGGTTCTGGCCTTGCCGCCCAACGGCTGCTGTGTAATCAGACTATACGGCCCGGTTGCCCTGGCGTGAATCTTGTCATCAACAAGATGATGCAGTTTCATCATATAGATGTATCCGATGGTTGCGGTTTGGTCGAACGGCTCGCCTGTCCTGCCGTCGTACAATTGAGTCTTCAGGGTCCACGGGACATTCACAAAAAACTCATCATCGGACGGCACTTGCCTTTTCTCTTCGATGGTTCTCTTACATCTCTTCAGCAAATCCTTGAGTTTCTGTGGGGCCTCCTTTTCCCAAGAATCTTTGAATTTTGTAATTGCCCGCTTGTCATTGTGAGGCACGTCATTATTCTTAGTGTTGAAACGAGGCAGATGAGCCTCGTCCTTTTCAGGCTTTGCTTTATCCGGATATTCAAGCATCAACCTATTTTCGAGCTTCTCCAAATCTTCGCGGGAAAGTTCTGGCGTCGTAACAAATTTGTATTCCAACTCATTGCGGATGTATTGTTTTGCTTCCTCTATTGTAACCTGACCCGATTCTTCTTTCTCTTTCTGAAGCCATTTCTTGATTGCAACAAGCAAACTATCGTCCTTCTGGTTATAGTGGCTGTTCATCCGACCACGCAGACCATCCTTGCGGTCAGCCATCCCTACATAGCCATCGTTGACCAGCTTTGTGAACCTGTTTTGGAAAAAGTAAATTCCCGGCTTGTCAGTAGGCGCACTCTCTGGACCTTGGTGCCAAGCTTCAAGTTCGGCTTTTCGTTGCCTCATACGCTCGTTCGCTTCGGCTGTCAATTCGCGGATATCATCTTCGGTAGCACCATCGAAGACCGGCGTAATAGCGTTAAAGCCCAACACCTTTGCCACCCAGCCAAGATGCGTTTCCAGAATCTGGCCGACATTCATCCGGCTCGGCACGCCGAGAGGATTCAGCAATATATCGAGACTCGTCCCATCTTCGAGAAACGGCATATCCTCTTCGGGCATAATCTTGGCGATAACACCCTTATTACCATGGCGCCCGGCAATCTTGTCACCGACTGACAGCGTCCTTTTAGTTGCAACGTAAACTTTCACCATCTCCAGCACGCCGCTGG
>CAZWKM010000178.1:0-4915 GCA_964634165.1 uncultured Pirellulales bacterium
AGGATGCGAAGGTTCCCGACGTCTGGCAAAACAGGGACGTTTTGCCTCGGAAATGGCCGGCTTGAGGGGCTTGTCGGGGATTTCAAGGCCGATATTCCCGTCGCGGCGGAATTCTTAATCGGCTGAGTGCAGAAGTACCCGGCAGGATTGTATCGCTCGGGAGAGGCCACAGGTTATAGCGGAGATGTTGTTTAGCTCATCGGGGGTCAATTTATTTTGCGATGAGCGGTAAATCAATATAAAGCCCAGTGACGGGCCGAATAGGCCCAGTGGAATCGTGACGGCCGAGATTTTATTTAGACCAATCAAGTTGCCCTGCAGACCCATTGCGAACATATCGTCGAGAGTGCATATTTTGTTTAACTTGCAGATATTGTCCACCCATTCGGACGTGAAGCAATTCTCCGGACGCTGCTTATCCAGAGTGATTGGGTGGTCACTTTCGAATAAGTGCAATTCGAAGTTGTCCTCTTGACGCAGAAAAAAGGCGATATTTGCATCAGGGATTTCCTCTTTGATGAGTTTGCCGGCGGTATAGAAAAGACTGCTCAAGTCGGTTGTTCCGACGATTGCCTCGTAGAAATTCGCTGTGAAACTGATGGTCTTTAGTTTTTCGATGAAGTCCCTTTGCGCTGCGATGAGGTCATTGCAGAGTATATCTATTTTTTTCGCCTGCTTTTTGCGTTCCTTGTTTAGTTTGCTAACGAGCAGACGCAATTTTTCCTGTCGTGTATGGTCCATAAGACCTCGTCTTTTGATAATCAATTTCGGGGTGGGCTTCCGATTTTATATTCGGCTCAACAAAAAGAGGGCTTTAAGGGTAGAGAAATATTAAAGGTTTTCCGGCTGGGTGGCCCTATAAATAATCAGCTATCAGTTTTACGGTGGTAAAGGCCGGTTCAGGGGCGTATATTAAAAATAGTTGGCCTTTTGTTTATCGGTATTATGGGGGCAAACTGAGACCCTGAAGAATTGCCATACGTTGTTATTTTGTTACAACGCGGAATCTCTATTTTGCTATGAGACGGTTGGAAAGCTCAGCTTGTCCAGAGGATTCGTTCCGGCCTTCTTCTCTTCCTTATCGCCCCATCCATTTTTTTTCGTGTTTGAAGGTTATCTCAAACACTTCGTACATTGGTATGGTATTTGTATTTTGAGTGTGTTTTACGTCGAGAAGAGAATTGTTTGAATTCTGGGTCTTGTGCTGTTGTGCGGATTGGCAGAGAGCAGGAATAACGGCTGAAAGAACCATACCAAATATCACAGTCATTCTTGATATCATTGTTTTGTCTCCCTGTGTTTGCTCTTATGCGCAGTCCTCTCTGTCAGCTCCTTCATTGCCTCGCACTGGATATCCTTACCGTAGAGATTACCCTGATTTATCGCGTACACCTTGAGCGCACTGCTGTTCGCCTCGTTCAGTTGGTTCCTGCGAAGCAGTTCATTAAAATTAAGCTTTCGCATCGCCACGTCGTTTTCATCACCACCTTTGGTATTCTCAACAACGCTCAACAGGAAATCCAGCTCTAACAGCTCCATACCGCTGTGCAAATCTTTCCCTCTTTCCTTCGCCGGCTTATCTTTCAGCTCTTTGAGAGGTTTACTGATAAATTCCCTGGGTTCATCGACGCGGGCCTTTCTTGCCGGAGCTAAGGACGGTAATTTTGCTTCTCCCGCCGGTTTTGAGCTGTGAAGTCGTATCTCTTGTATTTTGGTCACGGGTTTCCGGGTAACGGCTTTGCGACGGGCAATATCTCCGGGGTTCGGCTGGATTTGCCAGCGCCACCGGTGCTGAGTGGCTGGGCTGCCGGTGTCCTCAGGGTAGTCCTGCTGCTGGTCTTTGAACTTCTTTGCTCTTGTTTTGATGAGACTATATATCCCCCAGGAAGCCGCCAGCATCACCAGGACCAGTATTTGTATCCAGACAGTATCCTCCCCCTCGCTATTGCCGGCAGCCAGGATTGTTTGTATTAGAAGGCCGTTCATAGTTCTTTCTTATGGCCTCCCTGGATATTTACTGTGCTTGAATCGAATGCTTCCAGTGACCAGCTATTTCGCCGGAGGCGCCGGTGCAGATAAGTCAGGTCGCAGCGGCGTAGTAGCCGCCGGAATGCGGCCCGAATATATCAGCGCAGAAAAACTTCAAAACTCCGGCACAATCAGGCCGCCACTGAACCTCCGTGCTCAACTGCTGCGTTTATTCTTGTGTGTGGTCCTCGTTGTCAGCTCCTTCATTGCCTCGCACTGGATATCCTTACCGTAAAGTTTACCCTCATTTATCGCGTACACCGCGAGCGAATGGCTGTCGGCCTCGTTCAGTTGGTCCCGGCGAAGCAGCTCATTAAAATTAAGCTTCCGCATCGTCACATCGTTCTCATTATCTCCTTTGGTATTCTCAACGATGCTCAATAGGAAATCCAGCTCTAACAGTTCCATACCACTGTGCAAATCTTTCCCTTTTTCCCTGGCCGACTCAGCTTTCTCTTCGCCGGCCGTCTCAGAAGGGCCTTTGCCTGATGACCGCATCTCGACAACTTTACCTGGTGCTGTTCTTTTCGTCTTTTCGCCTGTACTATTCCAAGCCATCCTTTGTACCTCCAATCTCAATAAAAAACCTGACTACCTGATTTCGGCAATTCCATTAACATCCGCTGTATATCGTCAGCGAACTTGTTAAAAGCAACGCTGTTATATAGTTATTTTCCTTGCCAATCAAGTATATTTCTTGCGAAACATCGCTTTTTATTGTATCTTCAGACCTGCTAATAACTTGTAGCGTTTAGTTTTTCCCCGAAATACGAGATGCGACCCTGCACCCAGGCCTCGTTAGAAGTCCACGCGGGGTCCGGCACCTTACTTCTAAGGGGGCAAGCCGAGCAGGAAGAATAGGAGGGGTTTGGCCTATAACGATTACTTGGCCTGCAGATTTTCAATAGAAGTCTATTCACGACGCGCGTTTTTGCGAGCTTTCCTTTTTGGCTGTCCTCGACCCCCTCTGGCGTCCTGTTCGGCCATAAATTTCTTCAGCACCTCCGGTGATTTGCGGTTCCGGAGCGCCTCCAGTGCCGCATCATTCGTGCGCCGCATCCACTCAAGCAGTTCTTTCCGCATCATTTCGACCTCTTTTCTGTGCTTGGGGTCATTGATGAGGTTATGCAGCGCATCAGAATCACTTGCGAAATCGTAAAACTCTTCAACTACTCTATATTGGAAATGCCTAACACGAGCGGCGATCTGAGGATTGGTTTCCGCGGCGGCCTGCATGGCCTTAAACGTCAGGCCTGACTGCGATTCGTTCTTAAAGACTCTTTCGCCGTCCGACCAGGGGTTGAAGATGTATCCGAACCTGTGGTTCTGAACGCAGCGCATCGGATAACGTTTTCTCGCTGATGTCTGATGGAATTGTGTGAATACCTTGTCGCGTCCTTCTTGTTTATGTCCAAACAAAACCGGTAGAAATGAAAAACCGTCTATGCCTTTGGGCTGAGGTAATCCAGCCGCGTCAAGTACGGTGGGCATAAAATCAATCGCCGAGATAAAGTGTCGCTTGTCCACACTGTAGGGCTTGACCCTGCCCGGCCAACTAACGATCCACGGCGTACGCGTGCTGTGCAGGTAGCAGTTGGTCTTGGAAAACGGCAGCGCCATACCGTTATCAGAGAGAAACATTGTTAAAGTGTTTTTTGCCTGGCCCGATTCCCGCAGAGCGCGCATTACCGCCCCCACGGTATCGTCGCATCGGCGGACCGAGCTGTAATACTGTGCTATTTCCTTGCGTATCTCCGGCAGGTCGGGCAAAAAGCCCGGAACCTGGACTTCCTCACTCTGGTACACGCGCGAAGGCGCTGGAATATCCTTGAGCACTTTCGCAGATCTGCTTTGCTCCTGGGAGCTGCCGTGAAATGGCCGATGCGGGTCGTGCGAATTGGCCATTAGGAAAAATGGCCGACGTTCGCTTGCAGCTCGCTTAAAAAAGTCTTTGGCAAATCTGTAATACAGCTTCGGGTCGCGGCCCCGGCCTAATTCTCCGGCGTTTTTGACTACGTCCCACTTGAACTTATTAGCAGGCGCCAAGTGTGTGACTTTGCCCAGGATGCCGTTAAGGTAGCCGGCCTCGTGCAGTTTCTCCTGCAGCGTTGGTACGCTGGTATCAATGGGCTCAAAGCCCTCGGCTCCATTACGATGCGGATAGCGGCCGGTCATTAGTACCGCCCGGCACGGCTGACAAACTGCTATGGTGATATGGGCATAGTGAAAACGCATACCCTCGGAAGTCAGGCGGTCGATATTTGGTGTAATATCGGGTGTCCGCCCCCCAAAGCAGCCTGGCGCATCCCAGTTCATATCGTCCGCCGTTATCAGGAGAATGTTCGGTCGTCTCATTTCCTTATCGGCTGCAATTACTTCCGCGCAATCAAACTTTGCCAGCGCGGCTCCCAGACCCACTGCTCGTAAGAACTCCCGACGTGTGATAAGAGTGGTGTTCATCTTGCTTTTTCTCCTTTTCCATGTTCTTATATAACTTTACTCCCAACAAAGCCGAGAAGTAATTGCTTTACTGTATATCATAAAAGTAACCTGTTATGCATACTCTATGTGTGCCGGAATTGCCGCTCTTTGCGAGCTTCAACGTTTCATTTGCATTCACTAAGACACACCTGTCAGGAAAGTCTGCAAGATAGGTACTAAAAACATATAAGTCCACAAAGAGATTGTCGTCCACGGTTAAATCGTCATACTGGTCTGTCCAGGCCGCCTTCAATAAGACGAATCGTTTGCCTGTTGGGACGGTAAGAAGTGTTTCGGCGGAACTTGCACCTTCAAATTCAAAGCTCTGAATATAGCCTTCTCTTTCGGCAATCCCGCTTGAAGCAATCTTATAGATGTCATCAAGTGTCTTCATCGTGGGCGCCGG
>CAZWKM010000179.1:0-4875 GCA_964634165.1 uncultured Pirellulales bacterium
CCCGTATATGCCGACTTGTCTCCATTACGACAAGACGCAACCAATTTCTTTTCTAAATGGCCGTTCAATGAGAGCTCCCAATTCCGGCTTCCATAATAATGACGAACAACAAACAAAAAGCTGACAGCTTTTTTCAGAATCTAACTTAAATTTACCAGTTTGGCTGTCAAAAGCGTAAAAAAAATGGAGAGTACGCAAAAAACTGAAAGTGAAAAATCCGAAACCACCGCGTAAAATTCAAAAGTTTTAAATTTTTAATTATAGTTTTTGGTTTTTAGCTTTCAATTTTTAGTTTAAATAGTGTATCATCTTTACTTCATATAAAAAATGGGCCCTTAGAAAAAATGGGAAGATACCTTAAAAATTTTCTATTTCCCGACGGCAACTGGCTGGTCGAAGTGGCGGCAGAAGAGTCTGCAGAACTTGAGCAGCTTCTGCGCAACGAAAATGACCAATTACAAGAGAGCAACCACGAATTCAAACTGCCGGACGTCATCGGCATCCTGCCGATTCGAAATGCCGTCGCCTATCCCGGCACTGTAATGCCGTTGGCAATAGGTCGAGAAAGAAGCAAGCACCTCCTTGCCAACACAAAGCCCAATAAATCTGTCATAGGGCTTGTAACGCAGCACAACCCCGAAACCGACAGGCCGGACTTCGACGACATTTACTCTGTCGGAACCACCGCAACCGTGCTCAAAGTCATAAAAATGCCGCAGGGCTCAATTCACATCGTTGTCCACGGCACTGCGCGTTTCAAAATAACCGAAAGGCTAACCGCAGAGCCATATCTCAAGGCCAGAGTCCAACTGCTCAACGTCAAAGCTAAAATAACAAAAAAAGTCCGGGCGCTTATAGTCAATGTCCGCCAGGCAGCCAACCGTCTTATCACATTGAGTCCCAACGTGCCCGAAGAAGCGTCTGTGCTGCTGGAAAATATCGAAAACCCTTCCGCATTGGCTGATTTTTTAGCAGCCAATCTTAACCTTGACACTGCGAAAAAACAAAAATTACTCGAAGAGCTTGACGCAACAAAACGCCTTGAAAAAATATCCGTTGCCCTGGCAAATCAATTGGAAGTCCTCGAGCTAAGTCGAAAAATCCAGGGCCGGGTAAAAGAATCAATAGACAAAAGTCAGCGGGAATACTTCCTCCAGGAAGAGCTAAAAGTCATTCAGTCCGAGCTCGGCAAAGGAGACCTGCGAACCGAAGAGCTAAAGCAAATAGCCAAAAATATCAAAAAAGCCAAAATGCCCGAAAAGGTCGAACAAGAGGCGAGGCGGGAATTGGACAGATTAAACAAGATACCCCCTGCTTCACCGGAATATAGTGTTATCCACACGTATTTAGACTGGGTCTGTGAGCTGCCCTGGTCTGTTCAAACCAGGGACCAGCTCGATATCAACAAGGCCGAGCGAATACTAAACGCCGACCACTACGATTTGCGCAAGGTAAAGAAACGCATCCTCGAATTCCTCGCCGTCCGCAAGCTAAACCCAACGGGCAAAAGCCCCATACTTTGTTTTGTCGGCCCGCCCGGCGTGGGAAAAACATCCCTCGGTAAATCCATCGCTCGCGCCTTGGGAAGAAAATTTATCCGTATTTCACTCGGCGGAATAAGAGACGAGGCCGACATCCGCGGACATCGGAGAACTTACATCGGTGCCCTGCCCGGAAGAATACTCCAGGAATTGAGAAAGTGCGGCAGCAAAAACCCCGTATTTATGCTCGACGAATTAGACAAAATCGGAAGTGACTTCAGAGGCGACCCCGCAAGTGCGCTGCTCGAAGTGCTCGACCCCGAACAGAACTTCAGCTTCACCGACCACTACCTCGATGAGCCTTTTAACCTGTCCACCGTTATGTTCATCGGCACTGCAAATTATACCGAGCCGGTGCCGCCGGCACTGCAGGACCGAATGGAAGTCATTGAGCTGCCCGGCTACACCGAGACCGAAAAACTCAACATCGCAAAAAAATATCTCGTCCCCCGCCAGCTTGCCGAGCACGGCCTGAGCAAAAACCGCCTGACCATAAAAGATGATGCGCTCCTGACAATAATTCACGGCTATACACGCGAGGCAGGCGTCCGAAACCTCGAAAGAAATATTGCTGCTATCTGCAGGGCCGTCGCCACAGAGATTGCCAAAGCCAAAAAAAGACAGGCAACCATTAGCAAAAAAGACCTCGCTAAAATCCTCGGCCCACCGCAGTTTGAATCCGAACTGGCCCTGCGAACCGGAATACCAGGCGTCGCAACGGCACTTGCCTTTACTCCGGTCGGCGGTGAGCTCCTCTTTATTGAATCCGCATTTATGCCGGGCAAAGGCCTGTTGCAGCTCACAGGCCATATCGGCGATGTTATGAAGGAAAGCGCACAGGCCGCATTTTCCATCGTAAAGGCAAACGCAAAAAAACTAAAAATCGAACCCGGCAGATTCAGAAAATTCGATTATCACATACACGTCCCCGCTGGAGCAATTCCAAAAGATGGCCCAAGTGCAGGAATAGCAATGTTCACCTCGCTGGTCTCGCTGCTTCTTGGCAAACCGACCCGCCCGGACGTCGCAATGACCGGCGAAATAACCTTACGAGGTTTGGTCTTACCCGTTGGCGGCCTCAAGGAAAAAATCCTCGCTGCAAAACAGGCCGGCATAAAAACCGTCATCCTCCCTGCCAGAAACAAAAAAGACCTCCCCGAAGTCCCCGCTGAAGCCAAAAAGGGCTTGAAATTCAAATTCGTCAAAAACACCACAGAAGCCCTAAAAATCGCCCTGAATACCGACTGAACCTCTTCAGAGGCAGAACCTGCAATCTTAACTGTAGGTGGTTCTGCCCTAACAACTACGTTAGCGCAGCAAAGGTTGGCGAGATATGACAGCTACGACTATAGCTGCTATCCCCAATATGAGAATTAGCATTCCTGATATGACGCATCCACCTACCACCAGCACGCCAATTGTAGAACCACCCCAGAAAAAGACGGCTAAGCCGACCAACCCAATTACTATCAACCCAACACCTAAAAGGCAAAGAATGACACCGGCAATGATAAACCCCACGGACTTACCGACAAACACCCTTTGCTTTTCTTTTTCTTGTTCATCCGGCTTTAAGGGGCTGGTTGCTTCATCTTGAGGTTCGGGTGAAGCCGTCGGCTGAAGTTGCGGCCCTTTTCGTAACTCTTTATCACACTCCGCGCAGACGATATTGCCATCAAAAATGTAAGCTTGCTCAGACCGACTAATCTCCCGCCCACATTCAGCACAAATTTCAATATCATTTGAGCCCATAAACTTATCTCCAATTCCGACAATATCCTATGTGGAGTCAGTCTTTCTGTCAACACTTTTTTCACCCTGCAAGATCGGCTCTAATACCACCACACAAGAAAGCGTAAAACGTAAAGCAAAGAAGTTTTGAATTTTGAATTTCGGTAATTTGAATTTGTTTCGGATTTCGAACTTCGATATTCGGATTTACTTGTAGATAGCATTAATAACCTTTACCACATCAATTACTTCCGCTACATCGTGGACGCGTACGATTGAAACACCCGCTGCGGCGCATAAAGCAACCAATTGCATCGAGATGTTGTGTTCATTTATATTTTAATGGATAGTCTTGCGGATTCTTCAGAGAATCTATTTCTAAATCGACATCAAGTTCCGGCCAATATAAGTGATGACCATGCAGTAGTTGGACATTTAGGATCTCTTTTACCTTTGCTTCCTTGAACCAGGGGTAGTCGTTATAAGGCAAAAAGTATTCTTTATCTTCTACACAAAGCCAGAAACCACGGATGTTAATGTGAGAAACTTCAACCGCCGAAATGTTCTCTCCACGCATTTGTAATGTCATTTTTGTGTTCCTCAATCAATTTTTTCAATTCTGTTATTTGATTTTCAGAAAAACCATAGTTCTTTGCCAAACTTACCTCAGGTGTGATCCAGAATTTTGCTTCGCCATCGGGAGAAGTCACATGTATATGAATCCTATTTTCTTCTCGTGAGAAGAAAAGAAAACGATAGTTTTTGTACTTAAACACCGTTGGGCTCATATTATAATTATATCATACTAAACTAAAATTTACAATAGCGTTCGCAGTCTTCACCACATCGACCATTTCAGCTACATCGTGGACCCGGACGATTGAAACCCCCGCTGCGGCGCATAAAGCAACTGATGCAGCCGTGCCGAATATCCTATCCGCCGGTTTTTCTTTGCCGGTGAGCTGACCGATAAAACTTTTCCGGCTTGTCCCCACAAGCACCCGGTAACCGCTAACAACAAATTTATCAATATTTCTCAAAAGTAAAAGATTGTGCTCTAACGCCTTGCCGAATCCGATGCCAGGGTCTATGAAAATTTTCTCTTTTGCGATGCCGAACTGCTCCGCTCGTTTTGCCCTCTCTAACAAAAAGCTCAGAACCTCCTTAACCACGTTTTTATACCTCGGCTCAATCTGCATCGTTGCCGGCGTCCCCTGCATATGCATCAAAGCGACCGGCACCTGCTGCTCTGCCGCCAATTCTCCCATCCGCTCATCGCTCAAAGCAGTTATGTCGTTTATCATTGAAGCCCCTGCTTCTAAAGCCGCTTTAGCAACCTCGACCTTATAAGTATCGATACTAATCAGCACATCTATCTTTTTAGCAAGCGCTTCTATCACCGGAACCGCTCGTTTTATCTGCTCATCAGCCGATACGGACGCAGAACCCGGCCGCGTCGATTCCGCCCCCACATCTATTATCACAGCCCCCTCGCCGGCCATTTGCACACCGCCCTCAACCGCCCTGCCGGTATCGAAGAACTGACCGCCGTCGCTAAAGGAATCCGGCGTAACATTCAAAACCCCCATCACAACACAGCCAC
>CAZWKM010000180.1:0-4870 GCA_964634165.1 uncultured Pirellulales bacterium
ACGAAAGTGATGGCCATTGTAGTCGTCATTATAATGTTCGGCTTTATAGGCGGCAGCGCATTAATCGAACAGCTTCGTCGAATAGGAACGGGACGCCACAACACAGTGGCTTACTTCGCAGATAACAGGAAAATAACGGAGAAAGACCGGGATGTGGCAATGCGAGAACTGGTAATTCTGAGGGGGCTGGGGGTAGATGAACTGCTGAGAAACATTGGCCTTCCATTATCTAATGTGCAAGACTTGCAAGCGCTTCTGCTGGCCGAACTGCTCTTTTCCGAGCGGAGAACTTCACCGGCATTAACCAGGCAAATAAAACAAATGATAAGAGTAAACGAGTACAGGATAAGCGATAAACAAATAAATGATATTTACAGGCGTACGATGCCAGGCGATATATACTGGTATTGTTTGAAAAACGAAGCCCGGCTCGCGGGAGTTAGAATATCAAACGAGGATTCGGGCAAACTGTTAGCAAGAACAATGCCACAAATACCACAATTTACCAAAGAGATGCGAACGACGTTCGGCAAACTGCTGGCGGTACTGGAATACGCCAGGATGACCTGCTCAGGGCAGGATGTTACAGCGGCGCAGATAATGTATAATGTAAGCCGGGAAAGGGAAACAATCGACGTTAACTTTGTGAGATTTGATTCGGCTGTGTTTGCCGAAACCCAATCTGAGTCAAACGAAGAAAAAATCTCTGCGCATTTTGACAAATACAAAAAATTCTTTGCCGATGCCGTAAGCAAGGAAAACCCTTATGGCTTCGGGTATAAGCTGCCCGACAGGGTCCAGCTCGAATACATCGCCGTCAAGCTCGATGATGTTTCAAAGACAGTAACTGCACCCACGCAGGAAGAGGCAGAAGAATATTACCAAAAACATATAGAACAATTCACTACATCGGTTCCATCGGACCCGAACGACCCGAATTCGCCACAGACCGAACAAATTAAAAGCTATGCCGAGGTGGCAAGTATCATTTCAAAGCAGCTTCTGCAGAACAAAATAAATTCGAAGGCAGAGAAAATTCTGCAGGAAGCAAAGACACTTACCGAGACGGGCTTTGAAAATATAGATATAGAGGATGCAAATCTCAGCCCCGAGCAGTTCAGGCAAATGGCCGGCGATTATGAAACTGCCGCTGAACAATTGAGTGAAAAATACCAAATCAAGGTATATGTGGGGCAGACGGGTCTGCTTAGCGCGCTCGACATACAGGCGGATAAATACCTTGGAATGCTGTATCTAAAGGGTTACGGATATGAATACAATCCGGTGGGATTGACTCAGATTGTATTTGCGATTGATGAGTTAGGCCTTAGCGAGCTTGGGCCTTACGATGTGCCAAAGCCGAGAATGTATGAAAATATCGGGCCGATGAGGGATATACGGACACAAATACAGGGATATCCCGGGACAAATACGGTCGTTGTACGGATAATTAGAGCGGAAAAGGCCTCTGGGCCGGAAAACATAAATCAGACCTACAGCAAAAGCACGCTTAAGCTTGACCAGGATGAAGACCAGGCAGGTGAAGATGTTTATTCGGTAAAAGAAAAAGTGGCCGAAGACTTAAAGAAACTCGCCGCAATGGATACCACCAAAAGCAAAGCTGAGGAGTTTATTGCCCTGGCGGAAAAGGACGGCTGGGAGAGCGCAGTTGAGAAATTTAACGAGCTTTATGGAAACCAGACCAAACAAGACGAAGGCGACCCCAATGTATTCGAGCTGCAAAATTTGACAAACATATCGAGAAACTCGCGTATGGCATTAGAAACATGGGCTGTACAAAATGCGGGTAATCCGGCGGCACAATTTTTAATCAATCAGCAAAAAAATAATGCCCGGCTCATAGCTCAGCTCTATTCACTCGTGCCGCAGGGCAGTAACACCGTTGATACTGCGACTCTAAAGAAGGACAATCCTATGGAATTCAAGCCGGATATGAGCTACTATTGCTTAAAAAATATTTCAGTTAAACGGCTTGACCAGGAGCAATACGAAACAATCAAGGCGATACAAATATACAGAGAAGAGCATATTCAATCCCAGAGTCTGGCAGCGGTCCACTTTAACCCGGAAAACATATTAAAACGTATGAGCTTCAGGTGGGCCAGGGAGAAAAAGGCGGCGGCAGATGCCAATACACCGGAAGAATCTGAGGGAGCATCGTAATGGCACGACGTTCGAAGGAAAGCCGCACACTGTTGATGCTGATTGTCGGACTGCTGGCCTGGCTCGTGCCGGGCGCGGGACATCTTGTCCTGAAAGAAAAAAAACGGTCGATAATCATATTCGCAACGATTGCCTTGATTTTCTCCGTGGGTATATATGTCGGCTCAATCGGTGTAATTGACCTGTTCGGGTCAACGCCGTGGTATGTGGTAATGGCACAAGTTATGAATTCGCCGCTGGTAGTGACCTTGGGGATGTTGACCCGTGGCCCAGCTTATCCTGTCTACAGCCAGCCGAACGAAATCGGACAGATATACACAAGCACCGCCGGATTGCTCAACCTTTTGTGCATTGTCAACGCTGTTTATTTGGCCCATCTGCGCAGCGCAGAGACGGTCGGAGAGTAAAATGTCGGTAGAAGCTATCTTTCTAATGGCAACCTTTACAGCACCCGAAGAGATCGGGGTAAATCCACAATCTATGCTGTGGCTGCTGCCATTAGCGGCGGCAATAGCCGTCGTCTATAAAGCTACGAAACTTCCAACAATCACGGCACGCAATTTTATCAAAGAAGCTGCGATTTTATTCGGCTCAATCATTGTTTTCATAATTATAACCGCATTGGCTTTATACACTTTGGCGTGGCTAATTACAGAGTGATCGCCGACCGAAAATTGTGTCGCGTTCCCCCTTGCGCGCCAATGACAATATTACACCTGCGAAAACAGGTATCGTACAGGGTATATCTTTCGCAATACGCATCACGCACGACGCACAACGAATAAGCTCGCCGGCATTTTAATCCAGGTTCCCATTTGCAGCCATTCGCAAATGTGGGCCTGGTTCCTCGTCGCAGTCCGGCAAAGCGCTTTCAAGTACACCTAATTCGATGAGGGCATTGAGAGCGGCTTTTTGCTCTGCTTCTTTTTTGTTCGTCCCCCACGCACTCAGAAAATGACGGTCTGCGAGAATCACTTCCGACTCAAAACATTTGTTGTGGTCGGGCCCTTTTTCATCAAGCAGTGCATAGACGGGAGTGGTATTAAACTGCTGCTGGGCGTATTGCTGCAATAAGGATTTGAAATTGCCCTGAGCTTGTTCCGCATCGGCTCGATCAATTAACGAAGTAAAAATTCTTAAGATAAAACTGCGAGCAGCGTCAAATCCGCTGTCAACATAAATTGCAGCGATAATGGCCTCCAATAGGCCGGCAACAAGAGAACCGGACAAAGACCGGTTGGAGTTCATACCTTTACCGACTTTTAGAAATTTTTGCAGGCCGAGCTGCCTGGCGACCCGAGCGCAGGTCGCGCGAGAAACAAGCATGCTCTTTATTTTCGTTAAGTCACCTTCCAGATAACCTGAAAACCGCTCGAAAAGGGCTTGACAAATAACCGCAGCTAAAACGGAGTCACCAAAAAACTCCAGTCTTTCATTACTTAAAAGACGATTCTCGGCGGCAGAGGAATGAGTGAACGCCTTGGATAAGAGATTGCGGTTAGAAAATTTATAACCTATTATCTGTTCTATTTGCTGCAGAGATTCTTCGTCCATTTACTTGTGTCCTACTTTTGCCACGCACCAAAAAAGCGGTTCGCTGCGCTCCGTTTTTGGGTGCGGGGTTACAAGAACCTCGCGAGCAGATTACGAACACCGCCGTTTTAGAGCGATCTTCGTAGCCGGCTCAACGAGGAAACCCTATCGTCCGGTTCCCGGTATTCTCCCGGTAAAGATACTTCATATTATACAAAAGACAAGCCGGATGTCAAGCTCCTTATTCCGAGATTACCGGCTAACTGACCATCTGCAAGCCGGCCAGGGCAACAAACTTGTCATCAGCAAGCTCAAAAATTCCGTCAAGGCCGGTTACCGTAAAGATACCCCTGGTAACAGCGGCAACGCTGCAAAAAACAAGCCGATGCGCACAATCGGCCAACATCTTGCGCAACTTCAGCAGCTTCGAGAGACTTGAAGAAGTTACAATATCGACGCTGGAAAAATCAATTACCACGTCACAGTCACCTCTGTCACGCACGATTTCAATAACGCTTTTGAGCTCGTCAGACATTTCTGGTTCCTGGGGCAGGTCCACGAGGACGATATTCTCCGACCAATTTTGAATCCCCATCTTAAATCTCCTTTTTTAACTCAATACGGCTTTCAGGTGTTTCAAAGGGGCCTATTTTGCAATAAGTCGCAAAATAGGAACCTTTCAAATCTTTTATCGGCGCAAGTTTGGAGCAGGTTAAGCAAAAAATTAAGTTGGATTTAATTTGTCTTGTAATACTGAACTGCCAAAACAGGCGTTTCAGTATCTTTAGGCACATACTTGACAAAAGCTAACAACGATGGGTAAAAATTTTTACTCGTTGTATCTCTTTGCGAGCCGGTTTTTCAGGAACCAAATGGTTCGAAAGTATTCATCTTGAGAGCATCCATATAGGACGTACACCGCCCTTGGCACCCCGGGAGGGACACGTTTTAGACTTGACAGCGTCCTGCGAGACGCTATTTTTAGGAGCGAAAGTGGCGCTGCTTGTTGGTCAGGAAAGGCTTTCTTTAATGAGTGACCGGCAGCAGGAAAACGCTATAATGGCTATCTACGGCCTCTTATATTAACCGGAGGTCTATAAGGAAGTGAAATATTTATGAGAAGACCCGGTTTAACCAAACGCATCCTCATAAC
>CAZWKM010000181.1:0-4865 GCA_964634165.1 uncultured Pirellulales bacterium
AACAATGAACTACGAACAAATAACTATGAACGATGCCAATAAAAACAAACCCAATTCAAACCCAATTTCTTCAAAGGCCAAAATGAATGTAAGTGCTGTTAAAACAATGAACTACGAACAAATAACTATGAACGATGCCAATAAAAACAAACCCAATCAAAGCCAATTTCAAACGCGGCACCTACTTGTTAACCGGCGGGCAATGCATGGTGACAATAAAACTGTGGTACTGGATAATGAACAATAAACTCAATGTGCTAAGGGAAATGAAACAGCTTCAGCTTCAAATCGCAGAACTGGCGGGCCGAAATGAACCTTCTGCAAATTGACCTATGAGCAGCCCGCAAAAGTTGTTTTGACGGATGCGAGGTTGTCTAATATAATAAGGTTATGATTTCAGAACAGGATAGAGCGACAATAGTGGATATTGCCCAGCGATATGGCGTCAGGGGAGTACTGCTCTTTGGTTCAAGCGCTGACCCAAAGAGAGAAGTAAATGATATCGACCTGGCTGTTGAAGGTATTGCGCCCGAGCGGTTCTTTAGCTTTTATGGAGACCTGCTTTTTGGTTTGTCCAAGCCTGTGGACCTGATAGACCTCTCAAATAATACCAAATTCAATAAATTAGTTTATCGGGAAGGAATCCGATTGTATGGCCGAAGTGCATGAACGGATAGAAGCAGAGTTTGAAAACATCGAACGTGCTGTCGCAGAATTGCCCGGCAGCGATTCGCTGCCGAACCTTTCATCTCTTGAATTAGCGGGAGTTGCCGCTCTTATTCACAATTTCTATAACGGCATAGAAAACATTCTCAAGCAAATCGTTATTTCCTGCGGCAAGGAACTACCTCACAACTCATCGTGGCATCGGGACCTGGTTAATATAGTGACATCGAACGGCATAATTTCCGAATCGACCGCCAAAGAGTTGAGAAGATATTTAGCGTTTCGGCATTTTTTCAGCCACGGTTACTCATTTGACCTCGATAAAGAGCGTATCATCCCATTAGTTAAAGATATTGAAAGGGTATTGGCTTCCTTCAGGGATGACATAAACAAAACGCTTAAAGAAGATTAGCCGGTCAGCAGTTCGAATTCTTCGCTGCTGAGGGATTGTCTTAGCTTTTGCAGGGCAATAAGTTCGATTTGTCGGACTCTTTCTTTGCTGAGGTCCAGGTCTTCTCCGATTTGCTTCAGGGTCTTTGTCTTCTTTTTAATCGGCGGGCCGACCAGGCCGAAATAATTTAAGATTATATACTGCTCGCGTTCGTTAAGCTCATCCTTGATGACCTGCACGAGACTTCGGCGTGCACGTTCGATAGCTGCAAAATCTGCGGCTTCCGTGGTTCTTAAATAACGCTGGATGTTTGCCAATGAACCTACTTTTTTCCTGGTAAGCTCTGTACTTTTACCGGACACTTTCGCATATTCCTTGGCTATGTTCAATGAGGCATGCTTGCTGAATCGAATGCCCCTTGTATAATCGAATTCTTCGACCGCTTTGGTCAATGCGAAATTACCCTTGCTTACCAATTCGAGAAAATTAGGCCCACTGGTAGCGTGTTTGCCTGCAATGCTGACGACAAGTCGCAGATTTGCCTCGATTATCATTTTTTTTATTTTCTCGGCCTCGGCCAGGTAATTTTCTATCTCGTTTAGCCGAGCACCCGAGACACGAGCGGGTTTGATGCCCTCTCTGGTTATGCAAGCGAGGTATTTGAGGTAATTATATCTGCGGAACAGCTCGACCTCACGTTCACGATTCAGGACAGGGGTTTCCTTTAATTTCTGCAAGTATTCCGGCAGGAGATGCTCGCCGACTAATTCGAATGGTTCAAACTTTTTAGCAGAGACGGGCTTGTCCATCTTCATTGGTTTTCCGAGAATCTTTTCTCCGGCGTCTTCCTGAAGAAATTCGTCGCTGGCGATGAATTCGATTTTTCTGGCCAGAAATGCCTTTGCCTTTCGTCGATTTATAATGCGATATATCGAGCTTTTACTGCGCTTGAAGCGCCTCATCAACTCTTTGACGCCGGTGCCTTGTTTGAAGAGTTTGTAGAGTTCGGCGGCCTGGGCCGGGCTGATTACGCCGGGCGGCTCCTTAAAAATGAGCTTATCGGGGTTGGACTTTTCGTAGCCGGCGATTGTGTACCTGACGGTTTCGTGGACCTTGCCGATTTGGGCTGCTATCCGGCTTATAATCTGGTAGCGGCTCATTGTCGTTTTGGCCGTAAGCGCCCCGGCCTGTCTTATAATCAGTTGTTTTTGGTTGTTTGTCAGTCGCATAAAGATTTTTGCTTTCGCAATGAGCCCTGGATTTGACTTGATGAATTTATCGACGGCCGATTGCAAAAAGCCGAAACGCTTTTTGCCGTCGTCAAAGATAAATTTTCGTGCAATGAGGCCTCGTTTTCGCCAGCGATGAATTGTTTTTGTTGAAACGCCGAGGGCCTCTGCAAGCTCTTCAATGGTATAAACTTTTTCGTTTTGCTCAGTGACGGGGCGAGCAAGCCGGCCGCTTAGCCTGGAGATGAAAATCCGCAGGTCCTCTGCAAGCTCATCTCCTTTTATGAGCTGCCGCTCGGCTGCGCCCTTAGGGTGAACCCCGCCCCTCGGAGGGGCGGGGTGAAAACCCGTGATACGAAAGCACACAAAGTCAAAGGGATATTCCTTGTCCCTGTCGATAATCGCAAAGAGTTTTTCAACGGCGTCGAGCTGTTTTCGGCGCTGCTTCCGGGGCGTAAATCGAAGCTGGGCCAACAATTCTGCTAAATTTTCATTCTGTATCTTTCGCATAGTTAAATAGCCACAAAGACACGAGGAAAATAAAAGTGAGCTAAAGTGAACTAAAGTGCCTAAAGTGAGCTAAAGTATAAAAATAATCCGTAACTTTAGGCACTCCAAACTTTAGGCACTTTACACTTCTTAATGTCTTTGCGCCTTGGTGGCAGAACTTCTTGAATTTTTATTTATCATTTTGCTTTTTAATTTTTGATTTTTCCCTTATCACCAAGTATCCATTTTACCAAATTAAGCGCAAAAAAACAATCCCGCCAGAAGAATCGGGACTATTTCTGGATTTTACGGCAAGGGCAGGATGTGCAGCAAATATCTTAATTTATGGAATAGCCAGGCAAAAAGAAAACGGCGGGGCTCAATCGGCCCCGCCGTTGGATAGCAAATATGCTATTTACCGCCGAATCAATTTCCACCTGGACCAAACGCAGAGGGGTGCGCCCCATGTCCACGGTTGTCACCGAGGTTGCGCGAGATCTTATTTACTTCACCAAGATTCTCAGGTATAAGGGCGATCTGCAATACCGTGCCACGCAGGTCATTGAAGCCGATTGCATTGTCATAGATTGCGGCGTTCGTTGTGCTTGGCTCGATACCTACATCCAGCGCCAAATCCTCATCGTTCCTGGTGTCAGTCAGTTCGATGGCGACTACGTCAACAGCGTTTATGGGAGCCGTGCGCGGGTCATCAACAACCAAGCTGATCTTATTCTTGACGATACGGTTAGAAGCAATCTGGTCGGCTCCTGGATATGCCGGGTATTGGTAGCGGTAGTCGGCGTATAGAACGATACCCGTTCCGTTGTAACCGCCATTTTCCGTGTCAGGGTTGGGATACCACCCTCCTACGTGGAGGGTTCCTGTTATCTTGTTGTGGGAAATCACGTTGTCATTGCTATTACCACCCTGAACACAACCACAGAGGATGCCGATACCTCCACCGTTACGCGTCTGCAAGTCCTGGATAACGTTATGAGTGATCTCCCAACTGCTTCCATGCCAGTTCGTAACGGCCTGAATGGAGTTTGCGAAGGCGCAATGGTCGACAGTTACATTATCAGCACCGCGGCTGAAAACAGGAAATTCAACTGTCTCAAAACGCAGGTGGCTGATGGTAGCCCCATCACCTCCACCGTTTGCCGCAAAGGAAAATCCCGCCATGAGTGTTCCTCGGGTACCCGTCAAGATTGTAGGTAGATTTTTTGGGCCGTTAGCTATGGTTTCTCCGTTAATAACGCCCACTACACCGCTGTCATTCCCGCGAAAGCGGGAATCCACAGTTCCCAGGAACCACCCATGTAACCCTGTAAGCAAAAGAAGCGGGTTTTTACCTACAAAGATGACGTGCACCCCCTAAATTCTCAAGTTTTTTTCATTTTTTTCGGACTGATTTTTCTCCAGCGCCTAAGCGTATGTGTTTAGCTTGAGAATGCGGATTTTTAACCTGAAACGGCATTTTATGGAGATTGATACTTTTTCTAACCCCTTGAGAGGATTAAAAGCCTTGATTAGCGCCCAAAAACGTCGATTTTCCACGCTAAATACATAATACGCACTGTAAACACCGTTTCTGGGTGTTAGTGCAGGATTAAGATATGTAACCGGTCTCAGGCAATGAGGGTTTTGGCCATATCGACGGCTGAGGCGGCATCGGGAGAATAGCCATCGGCACCAATCCTGTCAGCATAACCCTGTGTTACCGGTGCGCCGCCTATTATAACCCTGGCTGAAACACCGGCATCCTTCAGTGCCTTTACGGTTTTCTCCATACCGGGCATTGTTGTAGTCAAAAGCGTACTCATACCGACCAACTGAATGCCTGCGTTGCCGGCCTGTTCAACAAACTTTTCAGCCGAAACATCGACACCGAGGTCAATAACTTCAAAGCCCGCTCCTTTCAGCATCATTGCCACTAAATTTTTACCGATATCGTGCAAATCACCCTGCACGGTCCCTATCAGGAACTTTCCGATCGGCTTGACGCCGGCCTTAGCAAGTTCCGGCTCAAGGATTCCCATCGCCATTTTCATTGCGCGGGCGGCGATAAGCACTTCGGGTATGTAAATCTC
>CAZWKM010000182.1:0-4843 GCA_964634165.1 uncultured Pirellulales bacterium
GATATTTGAACCGATGAAACCGGCTCCGCCGGTGACTAAAAATCTGTTCATCAAAGAAGCCTTTCACAAAATGAATTAGCGTGTATTACAGCGGATAACGTATGGATTCCTGCCCCTGCTTTCGCAGGGGTGACAATCTTGCGCAGGAATGACAATACTATACGCTAATTAAACTGAGTGAGCAAGCTGCAACTTCTGGTATTTCTGGTAAGACTTGAACTGCTCGCGGAAATAGCCGCCCTTCATAGCCGTTACGGCAAAGAGCACACAGCCGACTATCGTTGCGTTTACTTCTCTGAGCTCGCGAATAGTCCTCTGAGCGGCACCTCTCCTTGTAGCTCCGGCATTGAATACCAGCATTGTGCCGTCAACGAGCCGTGCCAGCACCTTGGCGTCACTTACCAGCAGTACGGGCGGGCCGTCAATTATAACGTAATCGTGACTCTTGCGCCGCTCCTTAATGAGCTGCTCCATCTGCGCACTGCCCAGCAGCTCCGCCGGATTAGAAGGTAACTGCCCCGATTCGATTATGTCAAGACCTTCGATAACATTGGACCTTTTAACGTCCTGATAACTACACAGGCCTGTAAGCAGAGTGCTCAATCCAAATTCAAAACGCTCACCTCCCTCGCCGGCGGGTCCTGTTCTCGGGAATATTGTTTGTAAACTCGGCCGCCTGAAATTGGCATCTATAAGCAGCACTTTTTTATTTTCAGCAACCAGAGCTGCCGCAAGATTAACCGCAACGGAAGTTTTGCCGTCCTCTGCCATGCCGCTGCTAATAAGCAAGGCCTTCAAAGACTCCGCAGAGGCGGACAGCTTTAGGTTCGTCCTAAGCCGTCTGTAGGATTCGCTTATAATAGAATAAGGTGCCTGACGAACAACATGGCAGAGGTCAACGCCCCGAACCCGTTCATCTTCGGCTTCATCGGGGACAACACCCAAAAGCGGGATGTGCAAATATCTGCCCACGTCCCTCGGTGTCCTCACCAGGTCATTGAGTATCTCAATAAGGATGGCAATCCCTATGCCAAATACAAGGCCAAACATCGTGCCAGTGGGGAAGAAAAACCACCACTGCCGGGTACTGACCATTTCCAGCGGATCTGGAGCATATCCGGCAAACTGCACCTTAGATGTCTCCGGGTCCTCCTGTATTATCCTGTAGCTCTCAATCTGCGCCTTGATTTCATCAAGCATCTCTTTTCTCTCATCTCTTATAGCTACCCCCCGTTCAAACCGTACCCGGGCCAGGTCAAGATCTCGCTTTTGTGTCTCAGCTTCCAGCCGCAACTTTTCTAATTCTTCAAACCTGCTTTGCAGCACAATCAATAAGTTCTGTGCATCTTTAAGATTCGCCTGCCGGGTCTGTTCTCCTATTTCCTTCTTCCTGATTTGTCGTTCTTCTTTGATTTCGCTTATCAGCTCCTGGCTTTGGCGCACCACCCTGTGATTTCTACCAAACTTTGTAAGTCTGCCTACAAGCTGCGCTTTTGCGATGGTGAGCTGCTGAGCAAGCATAACCATAACAGGGTCAACCTCTATTTGACGCTCAATCTGCACGCTAATAGGACCTGTGGCCAGTTCCTTGAGATTTTCCATTTGAGCTTGAATTTGCTTTATCATCAGATCTAACTCGTTCCGCTCAAGCTCCAAATCATCCAATTTTATTTCGATTGTGTGCCGGTAATAACGGCCTAGAGGCCTGTCAAGGTCAGTTATGCCCGTATCCCCACGAATATCAGCCAACCCCTCTTCAGCCATCCTCAACTCTCGTTGAACAGCTTCTTGCCGCTTCAAAAGCTCTGCCAGCTTAGCAAGAACCTCTGCCTTCTTTGTACTTACCTGCGAAGCAAGAAACAATCTCACCATTTCGTTCACTATATCTGCTGCTTCTTTCGCATCGCCGCAGGCCATTGACAGGACAACAAACTCAGCATCTCTGTGGGCAAAAGCACTGAAATTTTTCTTCAAATCCTTAAAGGCTTTTACAATACACTGAGCTTTATTTATAATATCTCCACGTTCATCAAACTTCGCAAAACGCTGAAACCACTTGGTTTCCTGAACTTCGGTTTTGTCCAGCAATTCGAGCAGAGTACTCTGCCGCTTTATAAGGTTGGCCATTGATACTCGGTGGCCATATTGAATATCCTGGGACACCAGAGCGGCCACGATGGTCATAGGGTCTTTTTCTACGGGCGGCAGAACTCTAATATAAGTTTGGGCGGCATATCTTGGAAGATATTTTTTTAAGAGATACCAGGCAGCGCCGCCCATTATTAAACCTAATATAGTCAGAGAAACTATCAGCAATATGTGCCGACGCAACATTGAAAGAACTTCCTTCGGTGTCAGCGCCGCAGCAGCAGCCGACAGCCTCGGTCCGGCCGGTCTTGCCATTCTATTGAGAGTCTGTCTTTGTTCTACCATATCGATTAATTATTCTCTCTTGCCCCTGCCTGTCACCGGCAGGGGTATCAATTTTTTTCCGTCTATTCCAATTGTCATTTGCCAACCATCAACGTCAGACGTTCAATAGCCGACGTTATTCGCCACCTCGCCGCCTTCGACGATTTACCTGCGGAGTTGAGAACTATTTCCAAGTTCTTCTTTTATCAAGTCTGAATGTTTATACACCTCCGCCGGTACGGGTATATTATTCTGCTCATACTGTTGCAGAGCGGCCTGCAAAAATTCGGCTGCCTCCGAATTTCTACCGTTTTTATACAACACATAAGCATAAGTATCCAGAAAGCTCGGATTATTCGGCCTTGCGTCGAGCGCCCGTTTGGCGTATCGAAGAGCTTCGGCCAGCCGTACATTTTCTTCGGCAAGCATATACGCCAGATTATTAGAGACAATCATATTATTCGGCATTTCAGCTAATAAACTTTCGTACACTGTGATAGCCGTCTTGAGGTAATTATTATCGGAAGTCTTTTCATAGGCCAGGTGTAGAACCTCCACTTTTCTCGCTGTGTAATCAACTCTTGCGCTGCTATCAGGCCCGGTTATCTGCAGGCATTTGTCAATATACCCTAAGGCCTTGTTGTACTCACCGTTAATCTTCGCCAGATTAAACATAGTCAAATTGGCAGCAAGAGAATCAGGATTGGCGTTGAGTCTTTCTTCGCAATGCTTCAACACCTCTTCGGCTCCCACCAGCGAGTACATTCTCCGCGAAACTTCAGACGCAAAAATCTCATTTGCGCCCGCCTTGTCAACGGCTTTTCGGCAATATTCTATGGCGATTGGTTTATCGCCGAGCTTCAACCTGGCCTCAGCCATTCGCAAATATGCTATGGAAGCCAAATCTCTGCCAACGTACTTTCCGCCCTCTTCAAAGACCTTATCAAACTTCCCACTTAACACGAGCGCCTGCAAATACCCATCGAAAGCCGCTGCGCGTAGTCCCAGACGCCCTTCATAGCGTTTGGGGGCACCGTCACCCTCGCTATCCTTCTGACCTTTCTGCCACGCCTGCCCATACAACTGCTCTGCCCTGTCGAATTCGCCTTCGGCTATAGCAAATGCCCCCGCTCGAATGTACCAGAGGACACTATCGGGAAATTTCCGCAGAGTCTCATCATAGAATTTTTTTAGTGCTTTTTTTCTGCCAAGCTGCAGGTAAATCTGTTCAAGCAATGCTCTGGGCCCCCGCCCTGGGGAAACCTCTCCCGCAGCAGCTTGTGGACGGTCAATCATACTTTTAAGTTCGGTTATAGCATCCTCATCTCGGTCTGCCTGCCGATAGGCCCTCGCCAGAGCAATTCGGGTGTCAGGCTCAGGTGACAATGACTTGCTCCTTTTAAGGTCATCGATTGCTTTACCATAATTCGCCATCAAAAAGTTTACTTTACCTCTTACCCGCCAGGCCGATGCATTGTTCTCATTGCTCTCAAGACTTCGAGTTGTCAGCTCCAATGCCTTTTCCAGACGCCCCTGTCTCATTGCCAGCCAGGCCTCAAGCAGCAGTGCTCGCCTCTCATCCGGATACCTCTCCTTAAAGCTTTGCAATTTGTAGTCAGCTTCTTTGACAAGATTGACCTTAAGGAAAGTCTGAATTTGGAAAAGATGGTTTTCTACGCTGTCTTCGAGCAATAAAAGCTCTTCGGAATATTTCTGTACAGCCTCTTTATCAGCGGTCTTTTCTGCAACAAGTAAAAGACCTCTGACTGTGTCACTGTCTTTCGCTCCGGCTTTGTACAACTGCTCCAGGACCCCGCCGGCATCCTGAAATCGACCGCTCCGAAAATAATAACGCCATAGCAATTTCCGCTCCTGCGATTCTATCAGCAACTCTTCTCCCTCTACTTCCTGGCCGATGAGTCGATAGTATTCCGCTTGAGCTCCAATCGCGACCTTGTCTTTCGGGTCTATAGCAATGGCCTGCTCGAAAGATGAGGCCGCAATAGCAAACAATGCCTCTTTGTGTTCCGTATCCGTTTCCTCAAGAGCCATTTTCGTTGCCAGTCTGCCCAGCAGTACGGCATTACTCACACTTGGAACAACTTTTTGCAAATTCTGTCGTATGGCCAAAGCATCTAACGGCTCTGTCTCACTTATATATTCAGCATAGAAGCTAAGTAACTCCAAATCACCCGGGTTCAGTGCTCTTGCTTTGTTCAAAGCATTTCTGGTTTCAATTAGCTGGTCAGAAGTTACATTTAGCCCGAGCTTTTTATTACGCCGGTACAGCACATTCGCCAATACTCTTGCAATGGTTCCATCCAGAGGGTTCAAAGATGCGGCTTTTCGGACATCTTCGATAGAGGAATGCTCATTTCCAAGAATAACATTGACATTGCTTCTCAACATAAAGCCGAGGGAAAAGACCGGC
>CAZWKM010000183.1:0-2484 GCA_964634165.1 uncultured Pirellulales bacterium
GACATCTGACTTCTGACATCTGACTTCTGACATCTGTTCCCCTTAAAATGGCACTCCGTCCTGGGCTCCGCCGGCGGCGGATTCTACGTGAGAGGCGTTCTCAAACCGCGTAAATTTCTCCCTGAATATCATTTCTACAACTCCGGTCGGGCCGTTACGCTGTTTGGCTATTATCAGCTCGGCCTTATTGTCCTGCTGGTAGTCCTTTTCACCACGACGGTAGTAATCTTCACGGTGAAGCAGCATCACGACGTCGGCATCCTGCTCGATACTGCCGCTTTCACGCAGGTCGCTCATCCTCGGCTTGTGATCCAACCTGCCCTCCGGAGACCGATTCAACTGGCTCAGCACCACCACGGGGATATTCAACTCGCGCGCCAAGGACTTGATATATCTTGAAATCGTCGTGATTTCCTGCTGACGCGACTCAACCCTGCCCGCTCCCAGATGCATCAACTGCAAATAGTCCACCATAATACACCGAATATCGTGTCGGCTTTTAAGTCGCCTGGCCTTGGCGCGGAGCTCCAGCGGTGTCAGCGTCGAGGTATCATCGATATAAATCGGCGCTTCATATAACGCACCGCTTGCCATCTTGAGCTGCTCGTAGTCCTCGGTATTGAGCATCCCCTTTCTGACCTTTTGGGCATCAATCTCGCTGCCGCTGCACAGGAACCTTTCAGCCAACTGCTGCCTGCCCGTCTCTAATGAAAATATCGCAACCGGAATCTTCTCTTCGGCGCCGATATACTCGGCGATATTCAATGCCAGAGATGTCTTGCCCATACTCGGTCTTCCGGCAATGATTATCATTTCGCCGTTCTGCAAACCACAGGTCAGCCCGTCAAGCTCATGATAACCGGTCGCAAGGCCGGTAACATGACTTCCCTCGCGCTTCTCTATAAGCTCATAAGTGCGAGTAACCAAATCCCTCAACAAAGAAGCGGAACCGCTTATCTTTTTGTCCGTAACGGCAAAAATCCTGCGCTCCGCTTCGTCAAGTTTTTCACTCGGCTCGCCGGCCTCGTTATATGCATCATCCAGAATCTCACTGGCGGCGGTAATCATTTCACGCAGCAGCATCTTCTCTTTGATAATACCGGCATAATAGTTCACATTCGCCGAGGAAGGCACAGAATTCACAACCTTCGCAAGGTATTCCACTCCGCCGACTTCCTCTAACTGCTTGCGTTTTTCAAGCTCATCACGAAGCAGAACCAGGTCGAGACCTGTCCCCCGCTCTCTGTCGTTGAACCTTTGAGAAGGGTTCTTTTGGTATAGCTCTAATATCGCTTCAAATAAATAGCGGTGTTCGATTCGGTAGAAGGCGTCCGTTGTTACAAGCTCGACAACCTCACTGATACACTCCGGGTCAACTATCATAGAGCCGAGCACCGCCGCCTCGGCCGCTAACGATTCCGGCATACTGTGCGCAGCCAACCCCGCTCCAGCACCGCCGCCACCCCTCACCGCCTCGGCCGTTCCAACCTTATCTTTACCTGCCCTGGTCAGTGGAGCCATTTAGATTATTCCTTCAAAACTACACCCCGCCGTTTTGCTTCGCAAATCGAAGCAGCGGGGACGACAACAATCTCACTTCTTGGGGTTCAAGCCCCCGCTCTTGCTTTTGCAAGAAAACGCGGGGGCAATGAATTTACGTGTTCTCCTATGGAGTCCTTCCGGGCTGCTTTTTTTCTCGTTCCGGCAAATTGCCGGACTGCGGTTCCTGCAGGGACTGGCCATCCTTGTTTGCGGCTTCCTTTAGAGACGCAACATCTTCACCTTCGGCGACGACAACAACGTTCACCTGCGCGGTCAAATCGTCGGCGAATTTCAATGTCACGCTGTGCGTGCCCACATTCTTTATGTGTTCGGATAACTGCACAACCTCATCGGCAACTTCAAATCCGAGCTGTCGCAGATTGGCTGCAATCTCACCGGCTCCAACCGAGCCGAACAAAACCCCCTGCTCGTTCGCCTTAACTGCAACAACGGCCTCCGCCCCTTCCACCGCTGCCGCCGCTTCTTCGAGACGCTCGTGCTGCGTTATCCTCTGCTCTGCACGCCGGGCCTTTTCTTTAGCTATAGCTCGCAAATTCGCCTCAATTGCGGGCTTTGCCAGCCCCTGAGGCAGTAAATAGTTTCTCGCATACCCGGCGCTGACTTCTACAACATCGCCGAGCCAGCCGAGTCCCCTGACATCCTCACAGAGGAGAATCTTCATCTCTTTATCCTTTCTGGTTAATTGGTTAAGTGGCTGCCAATCACCAAATCTTACGTAGTAAACGGCAATAGTGCCATATACCGGGCACGTTTAATTGCCTTTTTCGCCTTTCTTTGACAGCCGGCACAATTGCCGCTGCGCTTGCGGGAGTATATCTTGCCGCGATTGGTCAAGAGCTTCTGCAGAGTCTCGACGTCCTTGTAGTCAACGTATTTTATGCCTCTTCTGCAAAAACGACATTGCGTCTGTTCACGAATCCG
>CAZWKM010000183.1:2584-4828 GCA_964634165.1 uncultured Pirellulales bacterium
GGTATATCATCTGCGCTCGTCTGCTCATCGGGACCCCGTTCTGCGGGAACCCCTTGAGCACCTGCACCCTCCTCAGTCTGGCCGACACGCCCCCCAGGCCCGCCGGGAAGGAACTGAAAGTTTTCAACTGTAACCCTGTGCCTGCTGCGCTTCGTGCCGTCCTGAGCCGTCCAGCTATCAAATGTCAGCCTGCCCTCAACAAACAGCGGCCTGCCTTTGCTGAGGTACTTGTTTATATTCTCAGCAGTTCGACCGAACGCCCGGCAATCTATAAAACAGGTCTCCTCCTTATTTTCCCCTTCCCTGCTTTTCCATCTACGGTTCACCGCCAGCCCGAATTCAACCACAGCGGTCTGGCTGGGCAGGTACGACAACTGCGGGTCACGAGTCAGATTGCCCATCAGCAAAACTTTATTAAAATTAGCCATCTCAAAATCCCCTTTCCACCTTAACCCTTAAAATCAGCTGCAATCAATCCTCTTTAGCTTCTTGTCCGCCCAGCTCGTTAATCTGCCCAATATCCTCTTTTGGCTCGGCCTGCTCCGACTCACTCGCCCCGTTAGAAGTTTTCCTTTTCTCGTTCATATTGTTAGGCTTTAGAGCGTTTCTAACGGGGCTCGCATCCGCCGCAGCTTCCGGAGTTTCCAAACGCCCTACTTCGCGCTTGGCTGCACCTTGCTCTACTTCAACCTTTTCTGCCGCTTTTTGAGCGGCTTTATGCTTCTCTTTTTCTGCCTGCTCAGCAGGAGCATCTCTGGAGGTTTCCATTTCACTATCTTTCTGCGAAATGAGGTCCTTTTCAATATCTCGCTTCTCTCTTGTCTCGGCACACAGAATCAAAACGCGCATAATCCGCTCCGAGAGATGAACATCTCTCTCAATATCCCGTATCCTCTCGCCATCGGCCCTGAAATAACAAAGGATATATGTCCCCCTGGTTTTACCGCCAATTTCATATGCCAGTTTCCTATCGTCCCATTTTTTCATCGAGACAATCTCGGCCTCAGCCCTTTCCAGTATGGTTTTGATAGTCGCAATAATTGCGTTCCAATTCTGCGCCTGAGCCGAATCAACAAGAAACATACCCTCATACAATTTCTTAATAACAGTTTCCAAGTCAAATATCTCCGTATTTACTATTTAGTCGTTCTGCCAAATATTATCCACTATTGCCTATTGACCATTTCATTAAACGTATTCATAGCAGTCTCTATACCGCATTCGACCCAGCAAAGCACCGCCTCTGCTGCCCTCTTAATGGCCTCATCCAGCAGCAGTCTATCTGTTTCTGCCGGCTTATCGAGAACAAAATCTACATCTGATTCTTCACCGCTCTGGCCGATGCCGATTCGCAAACGTCCTATACTCTCTGTGCCGAGCTTTTCTATAACATCAGCCAAGCCATTATGGCCGCCGGCCGAACCCTTTGCCCTGATCCGAATCCTGCCCGGCGACAACGCCATATCGTCGGTCACCACAAGCAAATCCTCGGCGCCAAGCTTATAAAAACCCACCGCCGTTGCAACGGCCTGACCACTGCGGTTCATAAACCGCCACGGCTTTAACAATATTAACTTTTTATCTGAAAATTCACCATCGCCGAAACGAGCGCCGAATTTTCTCCTTCTTACCTTTATCTTCAACGACTCAGCCAGTGAATCTACTACCCTAAAACCGATGTTGTGCCGCGTATCAACATACTCATCGCCCGGATTCCCCAGGCCAACGACCATTTTAGTTTCGGCCATAACATCAATTCTCACCCCCCGCTCTTGCTTTCGCACCTGTGCCAGGTACGGGCAGGAAAGCGCGGGGGTCACTTGCCCTCTTCTTCAGAAGGTTGCTCTTCTGGCTCCTTGGCCTCGCCAATAACCTCGGGAGCAGCCGGGGCTTCCTCTTCAACCTCTTCGACGGCCTTGGCAGCAGCAACCAAACTGCAGGTGACCAGCAGCGCCTCCGGCGAGCTTGACAGCTTCACTTCCTCCGGAAGCTCAATATCGCCGGCGTGCAAAACATCGCCCACATCCATATCTTTCACCGAGACAACAATAGTTTCGGGAATATCGGTTACTTTGCACTCGATTTCCAGGTGGTCTGTATGCTCGGTAATAATACCGCCCTCGTGCGCGCCTTTCGCTGTGCCTTTAAGTTCGATAGGAACCGCTACTTTAACTGTCTCGGTTACGTCAACTCTCATCAGGTCCACATGAATGATATCTTTGCCCAGATAGTCATATTGCAGGT
>CAZWKM010000184.1:0-4814 GCA_964634165.1 uncultured Pirellulales bacterium
GGTGAATGGATGTATTGTTGATTGGCAGCGGCGGGCGGGAACATTCGATTGCGTGGAAACTGGCTCAATCGAAAGACCTGGGCAAACTCTATATCGCGCCGGGTAACGCGGGGACAGCGCGATGCGGTGAAAATGTCCCTATCGGGGCCGGCGATATAGATGAGCTGGTGGACTTTGCAAAACAAAATGATATAGGTCTTGTCGTGGTCGGGCCGGAAGACCCGCTGGCAGCAGGAGCGGTTGATGTATTTGAAGCGGCCGGTATAAAGGCGTTCGGACCCGGCGCAGGAGCGGCACAGCTCGAAGCGGACAAGGCATTTGCGAAACAATTGATGCGCTCCAGCGCCATCTCGACCGCTGAGGGCAGAATCTTCGAGCGGTTCCGCGATGCCAAAGCATATATCGCAAGCAGAGACGAAGCAGTGGTGGTAAAGGCGGCGGGGTTAGCGGCGGGCAAAGGCGTGTATGTTTGCGATGACCCTGCGGACGGGATATTGGCGGCTGAAAAGATAATGTGCGATAAGATATTCGGGCAGGCGGGTGAGAAAATCATCGTCGAAGATAAACTGTTAGGTGAAGAGGTGTCGATACTGGCTTTTGTAGATGGTCGAAATATCTACGTTATGGAATCATCGCAGGACCACAAGCCGATTGGCGATGGTGACACGGGGCCTAACACCGGCGGAATGGGTGCTTACAGCCCAGCGCCGGTGGTAACTGAGGCGATGATGGACAAAATCACGCGCGAGATTTTGGTGCCGGTGGTGGATGGTATGAATCGGAACGGCACGCCGTATAAGGGTGTATTGTATGCAGGGCTTATGATTACCGGCGGCGGGCCGAGAGTGCTGGAATTTAACGTTCGCTTCGGCGACCCGGAAACGCAGCCGATTTTAATGCGGCTGAAAAGCGATTTGCTGGAAGTTTGTCTGGCGGTCTGTGATGGCAAATTGGACCAGGTCACGCTCGAATGGGACCGGCGGCCGGCGGTTTGTGTGGTGATGGCTTCAGGCGGCTACCCGGGCGCTTACGAAAAGGGCAAAAGAATAACCGGCGTGGAGGAGGCCGAGCAGCTCAAAGACGTTGTTGTATTCCACGCAGGTACGAGACGCCAGGATGGGGATTTAGTTACCAACGGGGGCAGAGTGTTGGGCGTAACCGCCCTGGGGGAGCAAATAGCGGACGCCAAGGCAAGAGCGTACAAAGCTGTGGATAAAATAAAGTTCGACGGTGCTTATTGCCGAGGAGATATTGCAGATAAGGCGATAAGAAAATGATTATTGATAATTGATAATTGATTATTCTACTATGAGCTTGCAACTATAAATTGAAATCCGTGTAATCTGTGAAATCCGTGGTTAAAAATAAAAATTCGGACGAATCCGCGAAGTCTGGAGGCGGCAAGAGGGTTTTTCTTCGGCGGTTTTTCGGAGTTTTGATTCTGGGGTTTTGTTTATGGCTTGTATTTGTGCTGATAGGCCGGGCCCTGCGTCATATCGCCATAGGACAAATTGCCGAGCTGACCAATACAAAAATCAAAACCAAATCAGTTGAGTTCAACTTTGACGGCTCGGTCGTTATCGAGAAGCTCGTAATCAGCCCTCACCAGGAACAGAAATACGATGACGCCATACTCAAAGCCGAGAGGGTATATGCGCGCTTTGGGATAGGCAGCTTATTGCTGCTACGGCCGCGACTGAAAGAAATACGTGCTAATGATTTTGTTTTCGACGCCCAATACGATTTGGACACAGGCCGATGGAATGTAGCTGCCCTTAAAATCAGGGCGCCTAAAGTCGGCTCCGTCAAAATGCCCGTTGTTCACCTTGAAGGCGGCACGCTACAATATAGTAAGATATCAAACGGTGAGCCAAAGGTTGCTATTTCAGTACCTCTTAAGGCAAGATTTGGTTTGGATGAAAAAACGGAAGACCGTTATAACTTTGAAATAACGACAGCTACAATGGCCAGAGGTTTCGGCAAAAGCCGCTTGACCGGCTCCTGGCAGCCCGGCAGGGTTATAATTACCGGTGGAATTTCGTCTGCGGATGTCCCTGCGCTCGAGATGACATGGATAATAGACGTCTTAGCTGCGCAGCTCGAGTATGATAAGAACAATAATTATTCACTGGCACTTACAATAGAGGATTTGCGATCCAAACGTAGTCCCTCGCTGGACAAATTTGCATCAGTCGGGCCGTCGTTTTTGGAAAAGTCCGACCTGTTTGCGGCTTTGCAAAGATTTTTCAGCCGATACCGTCCCCAGGGACAGGTTGACATTGGCCTCAAAACATCGGGCAATTTAGGCCGACTAAGCGAAAGTGCATTAGCGGGCAAAGTCTATTGCAAGGGCGCTTCGATTTATGACGCCAATTTTCCCTACGTGATAGAGCAGCTAATCGGCGAGGTAGATTTTACCGAGAGAGGTTTTGAATTGAAAAATCTAACGGGCCGGCACAATGACGTCAATTTGGCTCTCAATGGATGGTCTAAAGATTTCGGCCCGGACTGGCAGTACCAAATCCGGATTACGAGTGACAATATAGCTCTGGATAATGACCTGTATAATGCGCTAAGCACGGAACAGAAGGAATTCTGGTCGGCTTTCTCTCCGAGCGGCGTTGCGGCGATAGACTACCGTCTCTATCGGCAGTCGGAAACGGACAAAGGGCGCATCCTGGGGGTTAAACTGCTTAACGCCGAAGCTACATACCGCCGGTTTCCTTATCCCTTGAAAAATCTTACAGGCGAGCTCTTTTTCGATAGCGAGCGAATAGTTGTTTCGGACTTAGTTTCGCAATTAAACGAGCGCAAAATAACCTTGAACGGCAAGGTGACAGAGCGTAATACCGACCGGCCGATATATGATGTCTTAATCAAAACAAACAATATTCCATTGGATTCGACACTGGCTGCGGCGTTGCCGGCTGAGCAAAAGCGTTTATACAGTGATTTTGATATGACCGGTCTGGCCGATGCTAAGGTGAAGATTTTTACGCCGGAGCAAGGTCCTGGCCCGCCAAGTTTAATCGCCGACGTTTCTTTCAAAAAAACTACTTTGACGGTCCCTGTTTTCGAAAATTCGAAAATCAACGCGGAGTCCACGAAGGTAAATCAATTGCCTCTGGTTATCTCTGATATATCAGCAGAGACAGTTTTTACGCCTGATTTGATACGTATTGAAAATTCAACCGGTCGGTACGGTAAGAGTTTGGTTTCACTTACCGGCCGAATCTGGCCGGGAGAGGAAACTAAAAAGCCCGGGTATTGTTTGTCCTTGCGGGCTGAGCAGGTGGAGTTAAATGATGATTTGATTGGTCTGCTGCCGACGTCACTGAAAAAAATCGTTTCCGGATTACAGCCGGAGGGAAGTATAAATCTCATCTCTAATTTGAATCGAGGCGGCAGGGACGACTGTCCTGATTATAAGCTAATAGTGGACTGTCTGGATAACAGTGTTAATTTTAAGCCGTTTCCCTATCCTCTAAAAGACATCACCGGCAGGTTAATAATAACAACGGATAGTATCAAGCTGGAAGATATTACTGCAACCGCCGCCGATAATATCCAGGAAATAGCAAATACCTCGCTCGTAAAGCTAAACGGTGAAATAGCTTTGGCTGATAATGCTTTCAGCGGCGCCTGGTTTCAACCTTCGGCCGGTGACATTACTCTTACCGCAGAGAGTCTCAAGATTAAGGGCAAATCTTTGACCGGGCTGAGAGCAGATATCTATTATGACCCCGACGTGGAAAGCTGGGTGGCTAAAAATTTAATTGCCGACTGCTACGGCGGCAGATTGGCAGGTAAATTGGAATTGAAAAGTCCGGCCGAGGCACCTCCGGAGTATGTGCTTCAGGCGAGTTTTGACAATATTGACTTAAAACAGTTCCTTTCGGATGCAATTCACAATTCAGAAGTCGAAATTCGAAATTCAAAGTTCAAGGGCTATACCAGCGGGAGAATGAGCGGCTCATTGAGCATCAGGGCCGCGGTCGGTGAAAGTTTGCCACGCATCGGCAGATGCAGACTGGCAATAAGCGATATTCAGGTGGGCAAACTCTCACCGCTGGCTAAGCTGCTGCAATTAAAACTGACAGAGTCGGAACAGTTTGCTTTTAACCGGATGCTTGTTGATTCATATATTAAGAATGACAGACTGTTTCTTAAGCAGGTTGATTTAGCCGGCAAAGACGCGGCCTTTACCGGCTCAGGCTGGATGGACCTGCAAAGCCAGAATGTCGATTTGGTCCTTTTTGCCCGGGGCCATCGTCGGCTTGCCACGTCTGATCCATCGGTTTTGCAATCTCTGGCTGAAAGCCTCGGCGGCGCTGTTGTGCGAATGGAAATAACCGGCAATGTTTACGACCCGCACATAGAAACAAAGACCTTGCCGGTCTTCAAGGATTCGCTGCGAATCCTCGGCACACCGCGTTAGAAATAAGGGAATATTTCTAACGGGGCACAAAGCCAACCGCATCTAAATAAGCAGCAACTCCCCCCAGGGCACGCGGATGAAACAATAACGGGTGAATGTGAAAACATTTGACTTCAGGGATTAAACCTGCTATACCCTGTAAGCAATTGCCGGTTGTTTCGTCGACTTCGTTTACGGAGGGTTTTTTACGAAAGGAAATATCATGAACGAGCAAGAAAATAGTCAAGGGCAAGAAAGAGTTGAACCGGAGCAAACAAGTGCTGCAGGGGGGACGGCCCCTTCTCTTCAACCAAAACAAAGTGTTCAAGAGGGAGAAGTGAGGGGAGTGGTATTACCAGCTAAAAAGTATCGGCTGAAGATAGCACTTCTTTTTTCG
>CAZWKM010000185.1:0-4811 GCA_964634165.1 uncultured Pirellulales bacterium
TATGAAGAAAAATGCGGATAAGGGCTATGAAAAAACAAACCCAAAACAAACCCAAAGCGAAGCCAATTTCAAAGGCAAAAAATGCTGCTGCGTTTGACCGGCGCAAAAGACCTATCACGGCCTGTCGAGGTTACATGATATGTTCCCAAAATGCTCTAAAAAAGGATTATACGGCATCAGGTCAGGCAGTGGCAGGAAAAAATAAAAGCCCCTATTCTATACGGGCTCAGGAAAATGGGCGGTACTGGACTTGAACCAGTGACCTCCTGCGTGTCGAGCAGGCGCTCTAGCCAACTGAGCTAACCGCCCCTGATGTGTTTAGCATAGTATGGGTAAGAAAACGCAAAAATCAAGCATTTTTATGCAAAACTGCCTTCCAAAAAAAAATGAGCTGCAAAGCCAATGTGGGAGCGTGTTCGACCGGCTTTCCCTGCCGGTGAACGTAAGATTAGATAATAGCGTAAGTTACAGCAGATTTTTGCAGCCAATAACAGGACCTGAGAACGGCTCAATACAAACTGTTCGCCTTAAACGACAGCAATTATCACTTCAAGTTTCTTCTAATAACCGCTGCAGCCGAAACCGTTCGCTGGATATTACCGCTGACAACTGTCATCGAAATCTGAACACTCTTAACGTAAATCGTTGCTTCCTCAACCGCTGTATTCTTTCTGAAAGTCATAGCAGTAACATTGTCACAAAGAACATAATTACTGCCGGACAAATTATCAATCAGATAAAGCTTGTTGTCCCCATTGTTATATCGATAAGTTATATCATCGCCGCCGGCGGTAAAAAAGCTGCATTCATTGTCGGGTGCACAAGGATCAACAAGGTCTTTCTGTGCCGTGCGAAGCTGGCTGGTTATTCGAGACAACGCCTGACGGGCACTGTTGATTGTCTTAAAGATATCCTCGTTTTCACCGTAATTTATAATCGAGGCGTTAAAGGCCACAGCCACCGCGGCAAGCAGCAGGCCTGTTATTGCCAAAACAAGCAGCAATTCTGCGATGGTAAAAGCACGTTCGTTGCCCGTATTTCGTATGTCGTATTTCGTATATCGCATTTGGCTTCACACCTTTTAATATCGTGCTCGAATCCAACTTGCCGAGCTGATTTCCCGAGAGTTCAAAAAAACCTTTGCAGTTACTCTTATGAAACTGCTGTCATAAGCGACAACCTGTTCAAAATTTGCCGCGTTGACATTTTCAACGGTAATTTGCTGACTAAACGCAGCGAAGTCGTTTAAACTTTCTCCGTCTGCATTTATTGGCGGCGAAAACGTGACATCATCGAAATGTTCCAAGCCGTACAAATCGTCGTAGTTGACCGAGATAGAACGTTCCCTTACCTGTTCAATAAGGAATTCAGCGGTTGATAGTTCCGTTCCGGCAGCATTAGCCTTTGTGAACGAGCTGTTCGCTGCAACCAGAGACACAATTGCAAGACCTACCAATATTATTGCAATTAACACCTCAATGAGCGAAAACCCGCTATTCAATTGACGATTGACAGTTGACAATTGACAATTTCTCCTATTTGCCCATAACAAGACTGGACATCTTAAATATCGGCAGAATAATACTCATCGCGATAAAGCCAACCAGAACACCCATCACGACTATCATAATGGGTTCTATCATTGACGTTACCATTTTTATAACAGTTTTGAGCTCTCTTGCGTAATAATCGGAAACATCCCTTAGCACGTCGCTCATCGTACCTGAATCCTCGCCGCTTCTTATCATTTGCACTACATTGCTTGGCATCAGATTATACCGGTTCAGACTCGAAGCGATTTTCTTACCCTGACGAACATCCGCATAGACACCAAGCCACATATCTTTATAAAGAACGTTTCCCGATATTTGGGCCGTGACCGAAATAGTATCCAGAATCGGCACGCCCGCTCTCATCAGCACACCCATCGTGTGCAGGCTCCTGGTTATATAAAGACTTCGGCACAGCGTCTTTATCAGGGGCAATACCAATTTCGTCTTATCCCACCATAACCGCCCGACATTCGTGCTGATAAAGTACAAAAAGCCCCCAAACATCCCTCCAACAACCGGTAAAATAACAAACCAGTAACCCCTCAGAACCCCACTGCTGGCCATTAAAATCTTAGTGGGAGCGGGCAGCAAATGCTCCTTGCCTGCAAATATCGCCGTAAATCTCGGCAAAACAAAGCACAGCAGGAAAATGGTCACAAATACCGCCATAACCGCTATGATAATCGGATAAACCATAGCCCCTCTAACCTGTGAGCGAGTTTCGGCTTCCCCGTCCAGATACTCTGCTAATTTTTGCAGCATACTACTCAGCGAGCCGCTAATCTCTGCCGCTGCCACCATATTTATATAAAGATTGCTGAATACCTGCGGATGCTCGGCAAGCGCCTGCGAAAAGCTCTGTCCGGCTTCGATTTGATTTTTCAAATCAGTGATGATTGCCTTGAATTTTGGCTTCTCCTGCTGTTCTGCTATTGACTCAAGCGAATCCTGAAGGCTGATACCGGCCCGGACCATAACCGAAAGCTGATTCGTAAAGTTCAGAATATCCTTCCGGCTCGGCCCGAATTCAACGCTGAACTCCCGTATCTTTTGCAGTTTGCTTGCCTGCTCGCTCTCCGGAGAACGTTTGGCCGCAATTTTTTTGCGCTGTTTTTGTTCCGCTTGTGTTTGAGCTTGCTGCCGATTTTCTGCAACTGCAGCCGCACCTTCATAATTTCGCCAGGATTCTTCGGACATATTCTTAACCCTTTTGTAATTGGTAACTGGTAATTGGTAATTGGTGAGTGGTAATTGCTTACCATTTAACCAATTAACTAATTAACCAATCTGCTTATTACTTTGGTCCCCTCTTTGTGGATTTGTGGGCCCTGCAGCTCAGGGCAAAATCGAAGCCCCTTCAGGCGGCTGGACAACTTCAAACCGCTCCATAGGGGTAAGCACTTTCTCCATCCTCCCCGGATTGGTTGCCCGTGCAATTGCCTCTTCCCTATCCAGATAACCCTTGAAATACATATCGGCAACGCTAATATCCATATTCTGCATCCCCACCCTGCGGGAAGTCTCAATAATATTGGGTATCTCGTAGATTCTGTTCTCACGAATACAGTTTCTCACCGCCGAGGTGCACAGCAATATCTCCGTACACGGTACCATCCCCGGCTCATCTATTCGCTTGAATAATGTCTGCGAAATAACAGCCTGTAACGTGTTAGCCAGCATCGTTCGAATCTGATTCTGCTGATTTGCAGGATAAATATCTATAATACGCTCAACAGTCTGAGAGGCATTAATAGTGTGCAGCGTACTAAAGACAAGGTGCCCGGTTTCAGCAGCGGTAATTGTCGAGCTTGTAGTTTCCAGGTCTCGCATTTCGCCGACCATAATGATATCGGGGTCCTGCCGCAATACGTGCCTCAGACCTGATGCAAAATTCGGACAATCAGAACCGATTTCACGTTGTTCTATCATACTCATTTTGTTCTCTAACGCATATTCGATAGGGTCTTCCAGCGTAATTATGCGCTTCCTGTACTTTGTATTTATCAATCCTATCGTCGCAGCGAGTGTCGTGCTTTTACCGGAACCGGTATGGCCGGTTACAAGAACCAAACCCCTTGGCAGGTCCGCCAGTTCTTTGATTATCGACGGGAGGTGCAATTCGTCTATCGAAGGAATCTGATTCGGAATCACTCTAAAGGAAATCGCAATCGTATCACGTTGATAATGAGCATTGACGCGGAACCGATGACCATCATCAATGGCCGTCGAAAAATCAAGGTCTCTTTTCTCTTCAAAGATTTTGAATCTTTCCGGCCCGATCATAGCAACAAGTATTTCTTTTACATCTTTATTGCTGACGGCAGGGAATTCCATATCGAGCAATTCCGTATTCCTGCGCAATATAGGAGACATCCCAACGTTGATATGCACATCGCTGGCCTTCTTCTCTATCGCTTTTGCCAATATGGTTTTTACACCTACCATATCACAATCCCTTTAAGGGCACTTTCAAATACAAAGAGCAGTTTCATCCCGTTAGAAATTTCCTATTTTTGTACCCCGTTAGATTCCCGTTACAGGATTTCTAACGGGATTCATTCCGACAGCTTCAATACAATTTCCACGTCTCCACACTTGAGCTTAACGAACCCATCGCCAATTTGACAAACCCTAAAACCTCTTATTGAATCCCCCTCATAGAGGATTCTATCATCAATCATACAGCAATTGCCCTGGTCGGACTGCATAATGCTCAAAAGCTGCAGGTTCTTTATTTGTTGTCTTATCTGCTGTCGCCTTATCCTTTCCGCCTCATTATCGTAATCTCTTCCTTCGGTATCGGAAGCTTCTTTCACATCACCCAAAAACGTCTCAAGTTCAAACGGATTTTTCACGAGTTCATTGGCCTGCACCTGTGGCACGTCCGAAAACTCATAAAATTTCTTAACTATCTCATCCATCCGGTTAAACATTTCGGACCTGACGCCGGTAAGACGGGTGATCGCCGTCTCAATCTGCGCCTCTTCCGTGCCAACGGACGCTGCCGCTGTTTGGGACGCGCTTTTTTTTATCATCAACCAAAGACTCAACAGACCTATACCAAACAAAACAGCAAGCAGTATCGTGGTCTTGCGAACTTGTTTTCGCTGAGTCGCTACGGTCAGATATTCTTGCTCTTGTGTCTCATTGGCGCTATCAGCCGGTTTCTTGTCGGCGGCCTCAGGCGGCTTTGGCACCAACGAATCTTCAGGTCCTTGCTCCCGCAAAAAAGATAACATAGCCAAGCTCCACTAAATT
>CAZWKM010000186.1:0-4768 GCA_964634165.1 uncultured Pirellulales bacterium
ATTAAACCGTCCGGCACATGGACACCGGGTACAGAACGGTTCATGTACTTGGCCATACCGGCATTCTTGAGCATGACGATTCCCACCATCACCGGCACCTTCAGGTGTTCAACACGCCTCATAAACTTTTCAAAGGCGGGCGGCTCGTAAACGGCCTGCGTCTGCACAAACTGAGCGCCAGCTTCGACCTTCTTTTCCAGCTTAATAATCTGTGGCTCGACTTCCTCGGCACAGGGCGTAACGCAGCAACCCTTGAAGAACTCAGGCACACCGTCGAGTTCGTTGGGGTTGCCCTTTATGTCCCTTCCCATGTCGGTACCGGCCTCAAGTTTGACCATCGCTTGCAGCAGAGTTACCGAGTCGAGGTCAAATACAGGCTTTGCTTCGGGATGGTCACCCATTGCGACGTGGTCGCCTGTCAGGGAGAGGACGTTTTTGATTCCAAGCGAGGCGGCGGAAAGCAAGTCCATCTGAAGAGCGATACGGTTGCGGTCGCGGCAGGTCATCTGAAAAATCGGCTCAATGCCACGTTCCAGCAGCATCCTGGATACAGGCATCGAACCAATACGCATTACAGCCGTTTGGCCATCAGTGACGTTCACCGCGGTTACCGAATGTTTGAGGTATCTTGAAGCCTCATGCAAACAGGCCTCGACGTTAGTACCTTTCGGTGGGCCAATCTCGCCGGTGAATACAAACTCGCCGGACTCAAAGGCCTGCTGCAACTTACTGACAGGTTCGTTCATGCTTCGGACTCCTCTTCAACCATTTCCTTAAGAACCAATCGTCGGACGCCTGCGCCGTGCTCTTTTCTCCAGTCTCTGGCCGGCTGAATCCTGCGGAACTCGTCGAGCTTGCCTTTCTCCGTCAGCCGTTTATAGATTAGGTACCAGGCGCAGTCCATATCCGACGAGATTTCACACTTACCGTCGTTTGTTCCGCCACATGGGCCGTTAACAAGGCTCTTAGAACAGCGTGCAATGGGGCAAATGCCGCCGGTCAGGGCAAGCACGCAGTCGCCGCAACCGTGGCAATATTCCTCCCAGATGCCTGAAGCGGTGCCGGCACCGTAGAACGTGGTATTCATAGCAGGCAGAAATGGTACATCGGGATACAATTGCGACATAAACTGCACCCCGACACCGCACGCCAGGCTGAGCACACAGTCGTATTTGTCAGGACTTTCCTTGAGATTCTCCACGAATTCCCTGTCGCACTGGCGGGTGATATAGTCATAGTCGGCTTCGAGGTTCGCCCCTTTATGCTTGGACGCCAGGCGAAGTTGCGAGGCAAGTTCCTCAGCCTGCTTTTCTCCGCCAGTCAGGCAGACAGTTACGCACCCGCCACATCCAAGCACAAGCACCCTTTTGTACGGCTTGAGCATTTCCAGGATTTCATCAAATGATTTCCTTTCAGCTACTATCATTTATACGGTCTCCTAAAATCAGGATATAATTTCTCGAAATTCCCTGGCTGCCTGGCCCAAAATTCTGCGTATCGACTCGGCATCACCACCGCCCTCAAATATTTTCAGGCGTTGGTTGTCTATGCCGACTTCGCTGAGCATCTCACGGGCCTGATTTATGCGTTTTCGAATGCGCATCCCGGCCTGTGGATACCGCTCAAAGTCTTCTGCGCAGGCGGCAACGATAACGGCGTCGGCGCCGCCCTCAAAGGCATTCAGCAGTTCAGCGGCGCTTAGACGAGCCAAGCTGGGCAGGTAGAATTCCTTCACGCCGGCCACAGCCCCGTTTTCACCGCGCCACGCAGACGCCGGTGCTCGATGCCCACAGATATACGCAACAATCTTTACATCGTTGTCCATACTCTCCAGGGCCTTTACGGTATTGTGCTTCAGCAGGTTCTTGTCCCAGCCTCGAGGGATTATGGCCTTAGCAGGGCACTCCGCTATGCACATACCGCACGCCTGGCACAAAATCGAATCGATGCGAGCGACGTCAGTAACTTTGGGTATGTCGAACGGGCATACTCGAAGGCAGGTAAGGCATGCGGCACATTTATCCACCAGGACCTCTGCACCGGCTCCGCAGCTCATGCACCTGCGAGCTTCACAGGCGGCGGTTTCTGCATCGAGCGTATGCTCGAATTCATCGAAGTTTTTTTTGCGCTTCTCCGGGACTTCGGTCGGGATGGAAACCCTTTGCGTCTTGATGACCTTCTCGGCGGTGACTTCGGAAATTTTATCGATAGCGGGCGGCAATGAATCATCGATATCGACCTTCCTGCCGCTAAGATACATATCGATTGCCTTCGCTGCCCGCTGGCCATTAGCGCACGCCTCAACAACCGAGCCAGGCAGGGTTACGATTTCACCACAGGCGAACACGTTTGGAACATTTGTCTGATGCGTTATCGAGTTGAACTCAAGCCTGTTATTGTTATGAAGTTTGACAGCACTGTTTTTGACAAAGCCGTAGTCCGCCATCTGGCCGATAGCGAAAATCACCGTGTCGCAGTCGATGTTGATTATGTCGCTGTCGTCGTACTGTGGATTGAACCGCTTGTCTTCGTCGAATACGCGAGTAACCTTTCGGGCCTTGACCCGTCTGATTCGGCCGTCATCTACGGCAATTTCCACCGGCCCGCGACGATGTATGACGGCTATCCCCTCTTCCTTTGCTTCGGAGCTTTCCCACTCCCAGGCAGGCATTTCTTCGTCGTTCTCCAGACACATCATTCGGACTCGTTCAGCACCGAGGCGCAGGGCAACCCTCGCGGCATCGCATGCGACGTTACCACCGCCGATGACCAGTACGTCATTACCGACAGAAACCTTTTTTCCGAAGGCGAGATTTGTCAGGAACTCCATAACGGCAAGAACGTGCTTGTGGTCCGAACCAGGGATTGGGAGCATCCGGCTTTTGGCTAAGCCCGTCGCAATGAGTACCGCTTCGAAGTCGGCGTCCAACAAGTCGTCAACGGTTTTGTCCCTGCCTATCTCGACATTAGTTTGCAGCTCGACGCCATGGGCAAGAATCCAATCGATATCTATCTGGACAACGTGACTCGGCAGCCGGTATTTGGGAATTGCCGTTGCTGAGATGCCGCCGGCGACCGGGAATTTTTCAAAGACTTTCGGACGATAACCGAGTTTGGCCAGCTCAAGCGCGGCAGACATTCCAGCCGGGCCGGCGCCGATAACAGCAACCCCGGCCTTGTTCCGGACCGTGGCCTTATTGACAGTCGGTCCCTTGCTGCCGCAATATTCCGCGACAAATCGCTTCACTTCACGGATAGCTACCGGGTTGTCGACATCGTTACGCCGACAGTTCGCCTCGCAGGGGTGATGACAAATTCGCCCGCAAACGGCGGCAAACGGCAGATGCCTGCGAATAACGTCGATAGACTCCTGCCACTGCCCCTGACCAGCCAGCTCGACATACCTTCTTACATCAGCATGCACCGGGCAGTTGTAACGACACGGTGCCCACTCACGCTCCATTAACTCTGCCGCACTGGAAGAATTTGTTACGTCTCTGGATGTCAGGTCATAACCTCGCATAAAACTTTCTCCGTGTCGATGAACCCAAAATCAATCACGAAAGATGCTCACAGTTACTTCTGTTACCGGGCAGCAATTCTCTTGGCGGATTCAACCGTATTGTAGAGCAGCATAGTTATTGTCATTGGGCCTACTCCGCCGGGTACAGGAGTGATAAATGAGGCCTTTTCGGCCACCCGCTCGAAGTCCACATCGCCCACAAGCCGATAACCCCTCTTTTTTGTTGCATCCTCGACGCGGTTGACACCTACATCAATCACTACTACACCCTCTTTTACCATATCTGCCGTAATCGTATTGGGCCGATCGGCGGCTGCAATGATGATATCCGCTTGCTTTGTTTGGTGGGCAAGGTCTTTGGTCCGCGTATGGCAGACCGTAACGGTAGCATTGCCGGTTTTATTTTTTTGAATGAGCATATTAGCCAGGGGCTTGCCCACTATATTGCTTCGTCCTACAATTACCACGTTAGCTCCCTCAATGGTTACCCCGCTATGAACCAGCAGTTGAATAATGCCGTACGGCGTACACGACAGGAACGCCTTTTCGCCTACCATCATCTTGCCCACATTCATTGGATGAAATCCGTCCACATCCTTATCGGGGTCAATGGCGAGAAGGACCTCGGTTTCATTGAGGTGTTTGGGCAAAGGTAACTGAACCAGAATGCCATTGATTTTCGGGTCATTATTAATCTTCTCGACCAGTGCCAACAAATCTTCCTGCGTGGTATCAGCGGGCAGGCGGTTATCATCGGAATAAATCCCTATCTCCTCGCACGTACGCTTTTTTGCCGTAACATAGGATTTCGAAGCGGGGTCCTCGCCGACTAAGATAACCCCCAGTCCAGGTACAATCCCTTGTTCTTTTAGTTTGGCCACTTCCTCTTTTAGTTCCGCCCGCATGTCCGCGGCCACCTGCTTACCATCTATAATTTGTGCTGTCATCGGCATATACTCCGTTTATAGCATATTCAGACCTATTAGAACAGCCCTTGTACTTTTCCGGTTTTTACATCCACATCGATGCGGCGGAAAGCCGGGTTCGACGCCGTGCCGGGCATCAATTTTATCGCTCCGGCGACCGGCACGATAAAGCCGGCCCCTTTGTAAACAAGAATATCGTTGATTGGAAGCTCCCAACCGGTGGGTCTGCCCTTTATGTCCGGGTCGTGCGACAAACTGAGGTGTGTCTTGACCATACAGGTTCCTAAAGTCTTCGAGGCCGGGTCGGCTTCCATAGCCT
>CAZWKM010000187.1:0-4737 GCA_964634165.1 uncultured Pirellulales bacterium
TGCTTGTTGATTGAGTGTCTGCCAAACTTCAAGGTTGCCCATTCTTTGTCCGGGGGTCCTGAAGGGTCCGGACTGTCGGTGATTAGGACGCCATTTTTGTATGCCTTAAGATTCTCTCCATCATACGTGGCTGCAAGGTGATACCACGTGTTGGCTTCTAATTCTCCGAAGCTTGCAGCATGCCATTCATTTCTAGCCCTCAGACCTGCCGCTCCGCGGAAATCTGCATAGATGTGGTCCCAGTTAATCTGCAAATTATTCTCCCGGTGAACCGGTCCAGACGGCGCCGCATTCGAAGGGGCGGCAGGGCTATTCACCCAGATAGCCACGGTCCAGACGGGCAAGTCGGCTGCATAACCGGTCCGGATGAAGTCATCAACCCCATCAAATTGCAGAGCGCCGTCTATCGGGCCTATAACCCAATTCGGGTTACCATTCACAGTTCCATCATTGCCGCTGCCTGAGCTGTCGTTAGCATCGCTATCAAGCTTCCACCACCCGACCAGCTTGCCCGTGTTGAAGCTCCAGACGTCACCGATTGCGATGGCGCCATCCGGCTGAACCTCATCGACACGCCAATAATACGTGGTGACCCTTTCCAAAGCCGGTACTATGATTCTATAAGAGTCGATCACCTCGACTAACAGGGAGAGCTCGTCCATCTCAGTCCCGAAGTACACTTTGTGCTCGGTGACATAGGCGCCCGGCATCCAGCTCAGCTCTACGTCGGCAAGTGCGGCAACCGCCACTCCTTCCGCCGGCTGAGGCTTGATAGCGATCGGCCTGATGTTTAGAGGCATAGCTTCAAGCTCAGCCAGCTCATCGGGGGTAACGTCTCCAATAGTTAAGTCTCCAAAAATCACTCGGTGGTTACCGTCCTCTACCTTCCACCGCATCAGCACGGCGTGGGGAAATTCAGCGGTGACTCTGCCGCCATAGTAGGCGGGGTCTTTATTTTCTGCCACCAATCCCGCATAGAACATGAAGAGCATCTGCAGACTTGCCATCTTCTGCATATCTTCTTCGCTTGGAACCCTCTCCGGCTCGATAGCGAGTTTTGCTTTCACCGCATCCTGCAGCTCCTGCATCAGTGTTATCATGGATATCTCGCTGGGGTACTTGCCGCCGGTAAACTCAGCAAAGAAACGCAGGCCTTCCACAACGTTTGTTTCGTCTCCCGCCATTTGCAAATCTGCCATTAGTTCATAATCATCCGGTATATTGGGCTCGAACCAAGCAGCATCAAGCTCAAGGTCCCAATGGAACTCATCCATAACCATATCCAGCGCCTTTGTTCCGTTTGAATAGCATACAATCTCCATCCTCACGGGCAGGTCGTTTTCAACAGCAACCCAGAGACGTGCCACTACGTCGCCAAGTAGGCCTCCTGCGATTTTAGGGTCTTTAGACTCAATACCCTCCACTTCGATGTCGTTTATTATACTTGGCCCCAATTTCGTGTACTCACACTTCATGAAATCGTCAACCATCTTTCTTGGGTCGCCGTTTTCTTTCTGCATCTCCTCAAAAAGCCCATCGGTCAACGTCATGCGCACATATTTTTTTTCTTCGGGTATAACTGAAATAACAGTCCCTTGTGGCAACAAAACGTAACTGTTGCTAATCAATTTACCTTCCGTGTAGGAGTCCATCCGCATACCAACATCTTTGGATATCCAGGCGCCTATTTCTAACTTCATAGTCTTTCCGACAGGCACGCCCGGCATGTCTTTCATGCTCATTTTCATTCGGTACGTAAATGCCTTGACCTTTCCAATATTATTGACTACTTCGGCCCAGACTACACCGGAGCCGCCTATTTGGTGAATGCCCACGAGAACCGCAATAATTATCACCGCCGCGGCTGCCAGTTTTGTTATTTGACTCTTAATGATATACTCCAAGAAAATATGTCGTTTTGGTCGCATCAAAGTTTCACTGAAATCTCTTGACGTTTCTTGGGCGATTTTGTGCACGTCCGCCGGCACATTTTCGCTGCCGATTTCTTTAAGGATTTCTTCAATGCTTTCTTTGCTCATTTTATTCCTCCCATTCTGTCAAAGTCGCCAACTTGCTTTTCAAAGTCGCAACTGCCTTGGATACGTGCGACCTTGCCCCGGCCTCGCTGCAGTTCAATTTCTCAGCGACGGCCTCGTAACCTTGCTGCTCGAAGTATCGCATCACTATCGCCTTTGACTGTTTGGCCGGAAGCTGAGCTATCGCTCGTCTTACTATCCCCGCCAGTTCACTCCTGCTGACTTTCTCATCCGGGCTTTTCTCAACGCCGACCTGGGCTTGGCTGATTTGGCCATCCCTGCCAATCCTGTTTTGCCACGCTCTGGAATTAGCTGTCAGTGCAATCCTGTAGATATAGGCACCTGCCTGTCTGCCGTTGAGCTTCTCGACGTGCTTCCATATTCCCAACAGGGCATATTGCATCGCCTCAGTGAAAAGCTCCCTGTCGCCCGTCAGCTTCCAGAGAACCGATGCTAAAAAGTCGATATAGTCAGCTTTTACCCGTCTAAAGAGCTCCGCTCGCTTCGAATACTTCATCTATTAGGCCCCGAGCTTCCGTAAAACCTGAAAATTTCCAGTTTCCACTTAATAATAACAGTCGAGAGTCGATTTCGTGTAAAACTTTTTTTTGAAAAGGTAAAACCGCGCACACTTTGGTTTGGAATTCAATTGAAATGCTTTTTCAAGAGTCTATCTTCGGCTATTTACCGACTAATTCCGCACCGGCCGGCTCTGGATTTTCAGCATAATGAAAAGTCCAAAAGCGCCCGAGAGCAGATAGCCCAGAGGCATAAATTTCAAGATGACACCGGGACCAAAAGATTGTGCCACGGGCAGCAAGGCCAGAAAAAAAATATTGGCCAACGCCCACGTACCCCCTACCATAAAGCCCATTCGCTGTCCGAGGCCCGGCCCGGTGGCGGCTCTGGCCAGCGTTATCATCAATATGTAAGCTGAGATTGCGCAAAAGCCGGCACCAAACAGTATCCATATAGCCATTCTGTTATCTATCAATATCAGGTATGCCACTAAGAAGGGAATCGCAAGAAAAAGTGCGACAATTGAACACGGCAGCGCCCCTTTCTTGTGAGCGATGCCCCCACATACAAGTGAGCCTGCCGCCCCTCCCAGACCGAACATCGTTGCCGAGAACCCCCCGAAAGTAAGCTCAAAACCAAGCTCATTGAGTACCGTCGGCAGCAGTGATACAAGAACAAGCGTAGAAATAGCTGCGGGCATAGCCATAGCTATTATGAGCCAGAAAGACAACTGGCTGTCAGCCGGGCCCGACCCATTTTCACTGCGCACTCTCGGCTCAACCGCCAGGCGGATTCTCAGGAATATGACCATAAAAATGCCGACAGCGGGACAAAGAATTAGAGGATACAAACCCGGCAGGCCGAACCGGGAGACAAGAATAGTCGAGACCGCTCCGCCACTTGCGTATCCCAGAAAGCCGCCGGCCATAAAGACGCCTGTGCTGACCGGCGGCGGAATCCGCTTAAGCCGGTGAACAGCCCGCAGCGCTTCCGGGTGCACTATTGCTATCCCGCAGCCGCTGACCGTAGCCAAGACAAGCATTGCGGCAAAGGCACCGCCCGACCTCGGCAGCACAGCCAGCAGGCATATACTCGCCGCCAATATCGGCCCAAGATGCAAAAACAAAGGGCTGCGCTTGTCAGCACGCGTATGGCCGGTCAGCACCTGAACGCCATTGCTCGTCATATGCAGCACGACCAGAAGAATGCCGCCCAGGGACAGGCTTAATGCAAATTCGTCCATGATTGCCGGCAAAATGGCGGGCAGCATACCGCCGAACATATCAATCAGGAAATGAACTCCGGCAAGCACCAGCAATTGCATCCATCGAAATGTGGCGACTCTTTTATTCAAGTGTCAACTGATTTACGCCTCGAACTTCTTGCCCGTTAATCGCTCATAGCCCTCGATGTATTTTGCGCTGGTCTTTTGCCTGATATCTTCAGGCAGCTCGACGCCCTGACCGGATTTGTCAAAATTTATACTCTCAAGGTAATTGCGAACAAACTGCTTATCGAAACTTTCCTGGTCCCTGCCCACTTCATATTTATCGGCAGGCCAGAACCGTGAAGAGTCCGGCGTCAAAACCTCATCAATCAAAATAATCCTATCATCGACAACTCCCCACTCAAACTTCGTATCAGCCAGGATTATTCCTTTACTCTCGGCATAAACACCTGCCTTTTTGAAAATCTCCATACTCTTGTCACGCACATACGTCGCTGCTTGCTTTCCGATAACATCCACACACCGCTGGAAACTGATATTCTCATCGTGTGTCCCCCTCTCGGCCTTGGTGGCCGGCGTAAATATCAACTCCGGCAGCTTCTCGCACTGCCTCAACCCGGCCGGGAGCTTCTGCCCGCAGACCGTGCCGCTCTGCTTATATTCCTTCCAGCCGGAGCCGGTCAGATAGCCACGCACCACACACTCAATCGGCAAAACGTCACCCTTTTTAACTAACATACTCCGCCCGGCCAACTGCTCGGCGTAATCGCAAAACGGCCCAGGAAAACCGCTTATGTCGGCACTAATTAAATGATGCTCAACCTCGCTACTTAAAAAATCGAACCAGAAGAGTGAAATCTGCGTCAGAACAATCCCCTTATAAGGTATCCCGTTGGCCATAACCACGTCGAAGGCGCTTATCCTGTCGGTCGCAACTATCAGCAGCTTATCGCC
>CAZWKM010000188.1:0-4700 GCA_964634165.1 uncultured Pirellulales bacterium
TCATCGAAAATCAATCAACAACGAACAATGAACAATAACCTAATAATGCTCATATCCGCATCTGCATATTCGAGCGGAGCTCGAAGCACGAAATACGAAATCCGAAATCCGAAACAATATCAAAATTCAAATGTTCAAATTTTCAAAACCAAATGTTTTGGTCATTTTGAATTTCGGTCATTCGGATTTGTTTCGAGTTTCGATATTAGGATTTTGAATTTATCAGGCTTTGCCTGATCTAATGAACTTCCTGGTGACTATACTGACGGGGAAACGCCTGTTCCCATTCCGAACACAGAAGCTAAGCCCGTCAAGCCGATGGTAGTCCGCGAGGGCGAGAGTAGGTATCGCCAGGATTTTATAAGGGCTGTGGTGTGTGTGCATCACAGCCCTTGCCTTTTGGATCGATAGGGAAATGGGAGGGCGAGTCCGCCTTCGCTAAAGCTTCGGCGGATTGCGCTTCGCTCCAATCCGGTATCGCCAGGATTTATGAAGGCCGGGTGTGAATAGCGCTCGGCCTTTTCCTTTGCTCGCGAATTTTGCGAAAAAATCAGGGATTTTTTGTTGACTTGTAATTCTCTTAGCAATATATTATAATTATGAAAGTGATAAAATTTAGCTGGGATGCTCAAAAGGCAAAGCAGAATCTCAAAAAGCACAGGGTTTCTTTTGAAGAAGCTTCGACGGTATTCTTTGATGAAAGAGCAATTGAATTTTTCGACCCTGACCATTCAAAAGATGAATATAGATTTTTGATGCTTGGAGTTAGCGGACGTCTTCGTGTCCTGGTTGTTTGCTATTGTTTACGAAAGAAAGGTTCGGAGATCAGGATTATTTCTGCAAGAAAAGCAACGAAGAAGGAAGAAAAAGTCTATGCCGGAGAGAAAAAATGAGGAAAGAATATAATTTTTCAAAGATGAAAGGACGTAAGAATCCCTATGCAAAAAATCTTAAAAAACAGATTACCCTTCGCCTCGGAGTGGATGTTATTGAATACTTCAAGGGTTTGGCGGAAGAGACGGGGATTCCCTACCAAAATCTCATTAATCTTTACTTGAGGGAGTGTGCCCATTCACACAAGAAACTGATTCTACAGTGGGCATCATAGGTCGTGAAAGTTGTTTTTGTAAATTTTGGCCGATGGTAGCCCCGTAGTGAAATCAAAAATCAAAATGTAAAAAGCAAAAGGCGAGAGTCCATCTGAAGCCGGATCTTCGAGATTTATAAAGGCCGAGTGTTAGTTGCGCCCGGCCTTTTGCTTTGCGCTCATCTAACCTCAAGAAAGGGCTGTGTGCCCGGTATCCAAATTAGCTCGTCCAATCGTTCAGGCCGGACGGACTCAACGTGGCCGTCCAAGAATCCGATGATATAACCTCTCTTTCCACGTGGTTTCTCCGGCAGCAGTTCCGGTCCGCCAGCCGGTGGGCTGCCGAACCGGCATTCGAAAATAAGTACGATTTCGTTTGGCTGTCGAATCTCATGTATTGTCCGTCCATTTAACTGAGCATTCATCGCCCAGGCCCGGCCTGCATCCCGGTCAAAGGGTGAGGTGAGAAGGGTGCTGTTGTTGCCAAAGTAAGGGGCGAGCACATCCGGCCAATTGTCAGCAGGTGGAAAACGACCATCATTGTCCTCGCAGTACAGAATCGTCGCCAGGCATAGCTGCCTTGCGTTATTCATTGACACCATACTTTTGGCCTGGTTTTGTGCCCTGTGAATTGCCGGAAGCATCATCGCTATCATGATTGGTATAATAAGCAGGGCTGTTGCGGAAACTGTCCCGGAAACTGCTATACCTGCGATTGCAAAGCCGGTGCCTTTTAGCCACCCTTCACTTTTCTTAATGGCATTTAGACCGACAATTCCGAGTATCAGCCCCGCAATAGCAGCAAGTCCGGCGGTGCAGAAACCACAAATGCCCAAGACCAGACTGGCTATAGCCATCCCGGATGTTTTTGCCCCTTCCCTCGGCAAAGCATATTGGGGCATCTGCGGCTCGAGGCCTGCGTCAACCAGGGCGTTGATGCCATCACAAATCTTAGCAAACAGAACCGCCATCAATATTGTATTGACCAGGGTAATCAGCATTGATGCCTGCAATCCGATATTGTCTGCTGCTCCTTCGCTGAAGCTCTTCCAGCCGACAACGATGAAACCGGCAATCATCAAGAACATACTCACAAGGGGTAAAACACAGACCGCCAGCCCGATACCTTCCGGCATCGACGGCAGTTCAACATCATCTCGTTCAGGAATGCGGTTGTAATCCTTTGTCCAGCCCCAATAGACCTGAAAGGCCCAATAAAAGTTAAAAAATGGTATAAACATAAATCCCAGCGCTTTACCGGCGCTGGTTCGTGCCCCCATACCCTGAATAGCGGCCCACATTTTATATATGAGTATGAAAGCCACGACCGCGGACAAAATTGTCAGCCAGGATGCGGGCATCCTAAGCATTTGCAGTATTGGTCGCTTATCAGGGTAAGCAGTACTCAAAGTGGTGGTTATCGCCCAGATTATCCAGTGCCCAAGGCTGCCAGCCAGAAAAGCTCCCACATAAAATCCTTTTTTAACCTTGTGCATTGTATTGCCTTCCTCTAATAAATTGAGCATTTCAATGGTAGAGAACGGACTATTTGACCCATGTACTCGTAATTGTAAGAACAATCCGCACCACTGTCAACATCGCATATCCAGATAAATAAACGCTTCAAAACCGAACTGGGGAGCCCATCCGGCGGCAAGCCTTATGGGTGGTCCGCCTTCGCTGAAGCTACGGTGGATAGGGAGTCCGTCTAAAGCCGGATTGCTCTTTCGACACTTCGACAAGACTCAGCGCAAGCAAGCTCAAGACAGTCAGGCCGTCTGAAGCCGGATTCCGTCAAACAGATGCCGGGTTCCGTCAAACGGCACCGGATTCCGTCAAACAGATGCCGGATCTTCGACTTTGACTTCGACTTCGAGATTTATGAAGGCCGGTTCCAAAAAGGGGGCTGGCCTTTTCCTCTTTGAGGGTGTACCGATTTATCCTGATTAGGTATCTAACATTAGGACTCAGCGGCGCGGCTTATCCGCAGCCGGTGGAGCGTCTTGTTCGGCGTTTTTCTTTCTTGCCAAAGATCGGATATGATCAACAACCTTCATAAATTCTTTGTCTTCTGGAGACCAGTGTAGCTTCCAGAAGTATACGTTGTCGGTCGATGCCTCCACTAAATACGAAATGCCATCCATTCCGATTTTCTCATTCTCTGTTGGGATTTCTTGGAAGTCCTCAGAGGTCACGAATGCTCTGATCTCTGCGGTCTGCTCTTCATTAAGTGGGGTCTGGACAATAACATTCTTGCTGTAGGTCCCGGGATACACGGTTAGTTGTCGATGTATGAGGTCAATCTCGATCGCTTCGGCAACAAACCCCATAGGTTGGCAAAAGAGGCGGACACAATCTCTGTCAAGTTGCCGAATACCACGCTTCCTGCAGTACGCTTTGATCAACTGGAGATTGAATGCTCGGTACACCGGCTTGATGTGTGGGAAAACCACATCAGGCTCCAATGGCTCTACCTTGTTGACCTCAGCGGCCTGCGATATCTTGCTTCCATCCGGTTTGGGCGGCAGTGTGTCCATGAACGCTTTGGGCGTCCCCCAGACTTGCTGCAGTTTCTTCAGTAAGATGGGATCACGCTCGACCAGCGCTTCGCGTTCTTCCTTCGTGCCGAAATAACGTGTGCTCACCCCGGCAAAAAACTCCTTGTGGTTGGCCCTGACGACCCAATCGTTGGATGGATAGGCCGTGCCTTCGCGCGCCCTCTTATGGGCTGCGAGGATGTCCGGATCATCGAAAGTGAGGATTTGATCATGGTACGCATGGGCGAATTCGTGCAGGAGGGTTTTGGCCGAGCGTTTGCGTTGGCCTGCTTGGACCAGAGAGGAAGCCCGGCTGAATTCTACACACTTGTGTTTGCCCGGATGAAAGTCCATCTTCACCAGCCAGTCCAGGCCAGGGTGATAGTGGAACACCGGTGTCTTGCCGTGCGGCCCGTTGGTCGAGTCAACCTCCAACCAGATCCCTACCTTGAGAAGTTTCTCGAGCGGTTCGTCCGGCACAATCTGCTTGACCTTTATCATATCCTCTTGCAACTGCTTCAACGCGGCGGCACCGGTCTCGGCATGTTCACCGCCTGGTAGTAAGGCGTTGTTGACGGTAACCGTCCAGCCTTCAATATTTTTTACCGTAAAATGCGAACTGGGCTCGTAAGGTGTCTGCTTAACCTCGTCCGGTGTCGGTAGTGGTGTGTCCATGAACGCTTTGGGCGTCCCCCAGACTTGCTGCAGTTTCTTCAGTAAGATGGGATCACGCTCGACCAGCGCTTCGCGTTCTTCCTTCGTGCCGAAATAACGTGTGCTCACCCCGGCAAAAAACTCCTTGTGGTTGGCCCTGACGACCCAATCGTTGGATGGATAGGCCGTGCCTTCGCGCGCCCTCTTATGGGCTGCGAGGATGTCCGGATCATCGAAAGTGAGGATTTGATCATGGTACGCATGGGCGAATTCGTGCAGGAGGGTTTTGGCCGAGCGTTTGCGTTGGCCTGCTTGGACCAGGGAGGAGGCGCGGCTAAACTCCACGCACTTGTGCTTGCCCGGATGGAAGTCCATCTTCACCAGCCAGTCCAGGCCGGGGTGATAGTGGAACACCGGTGTCT
>CAZWKM010000189.1:0-4696 GCA_964634165.1 uncultured Pirellulales bacterium
TTCGCTGGCTTTGTTGTCAAGCCATTGGCCGTAGAACAATATGTGAAAGTGGAGTTTCAGTCCATTGGGACCAAACTCATCAGCAACTATGAAGCCCTGATTCTTGCGCCAGCCAGGCGGCAATAACTGATCGAACATCAGGGGGATTGCCTTCTTGAGTTGTGAGAGCTGCTGAGGGGAATTGTCATCAAGCAGATGGTACGGCGTGGTCAACACAATTTTCCTGAAGCGATGAGAGCGATGATGCTGGTGGATCAGGGTGTGGATTACCGGCATATACCGGGCGACAAACCGGGCCGAAGCCCTGGCCGCGCACTCTGGGCATATGCGCAGGTGACAGGTTTTTCTAAATACTTTTGCTTTTCCGCACTCATCGCAACAGTACACTTGTTTCACATCGCCGGTTTCAGAAACAGGGACACGCTTTGTCACAAAATAGGTGGGATTGTCCGCTGCACAGTCGAGGAAGTCTTGAGCCTCGGTGACATAACCGGAATCGGTCAAGGCCGCATAGACCAGGCCGCGCCAGTCGGCAGCGTGGCTGTATTCGGATACTGGTTGGCGCTTTGTCCTGATTTCTGCTATCATGTTTACAGTCTACGCAATTGCTGTGATAGGTTACGGACAAGCGTTGGGATGGCCTAATCCTTAGAACGCAAGTTCGAGCATAGCGAATCATAGCTTTTGTGATTACTGGTGACATCACAGTCCAGAAATTTGGACGTGGTGCACCAAAAAAAGTCTTGACCCTGGCAGAGAATTGGTTAAGGCCGTATCTCTGCCAGGGGAGGGTTAACGTCACACTTCGGTGTGGCGTTTCCCATTTCATCGCCGTGCAGGATTGCACAACTCCAATTATAGCAGGTCTGGCAACCCGTCGCAAAGCCCCCTACCCTACCAGCAGGGCAGGGCAGGGCAGCCGCCGATGCAGAGAGCCATAAAGGATCATAGAGGACCATAAAGCAGCGTTAAGAACCGTTATAGACATAGGGGGGCATAGGGGAGCAGTAGCCAGTCACAAGAGGTATAGGGGGGCAAATAGAGGCCCACCGGTATACATTAACGCAGCATGAATAACAGTCCGCCAGGCGAGCTGCGGTATCAACTATTCACCAATTGTCGACGACTCATTTTGGATTTACAAAAACGGGTTTGTACCAGTGCCCCGGACCATGACCCAATGTATACGACCATAAGCCCCAGTGCCTTGCGCACCGATGCCAGCGGTTGCCAAGATCTTATCGACGGTCTGATTGACATTAGGATAAGTGACCGTGAAATTCTCGTGCTGCGTGCCGGGGCAACCCTTTTGCACAGTATGCCAGTTCCAGCCGCCACCGTCGAGTTCCCAGCCAACGCCATTAGCACGGTCAACGACAGAATCTGAACCGCAATTCACAGTGATGTTGACCTGCAATTCGGTGATATTGGTGTCAGCACCTAAATCCCGGCCTATGATCATTGTAGGGGTTGAGATTTTCGGAGCCACCTCTTGCCAATAATTACCAGGCACATAGTAGCCGCCATAGTCGTTTCCGTTGTATTGTTGAACAACAAAACCACCATCGTCAACGGAGAGATCGATAAGGTACTCCCACTCGTCGCAACCTTCGATGCACTCGTCGGTTAGAAGACCGGCAATTGCGATATCAATCAGATCTCCCATCATAGTCAGGAACAACACAAAAGCCTCTTCTGACTGCATAAGCTCATAGCAGATGGCCCGGATTGATTCGGAATTGCCGCTCAATTCGCCATCGGCAGCGGTGCGCCAGGTGGTATATGTGGGTGTTTCCCCAGCCAACGCAAGGTAAAGTCGACAAGCCACACGATCACGGGCCTCTTGGTCCTGGAATGCGGCGATGTCCGGCGTCAAAAACAGATCGATTACCGCTGCGATCACTGGGGCCAACTCCATTCCCAAACCTGCATAGGACATCGCCGCAGCGAACACACCAGCCCCGGTTAAGTACAGCAGCACAGAACCAGCGGCGAAGGTCACAGCCGCCGCGATCCATACCAGGTCTTCAGTATCGCTATTTTCGTCAGTTTTGATCTTGATAGCCGTATCACAGCACCAGCCCACCCACAGCTTACAGGCCCAGCAAATCACAGCATCCCGATCCGCATCGTTCAGGTCGCCATATTCCCATTGCGGATAGTTGTTGGTGATGTCGCCGTCATACAAGGTCATCGAATCACCAACAAACACGCTACCCTCATAGTATTGTTGGGCAATCTCCACCGTCGACCCGCCCAAGTCACACAGGGAATAGTTAAAGGCCGTTTGCCAGGTTTCGCCACCGTCGTAAGACACCTGGAGCACACAGGAGTTGTTTGGGTCTTGACGTAATCTCAACATAGTACAGCCAACCTCCATCAGTTCAGCAAGTGCCGTAGCCGTCCACGATTCGACCACATCGCGCTCAATGTCGGCTCCGAGATGCGAATGGTAACGGGTAGGCCAGTCGGCATAGCGCAGCAGAGATATACAAAGGTCGCGCGTTTGAGGGGACAGACAATAAGTGTCCTGCTCACCGCCCAGAGATGAGAGCTTATCAAAATCAAGCTGGAAACCCTTCCAACGTGCCACCTGCTAAATCCTCATGACAATCACGGCTTGGATACCACAATAATAGTTTGACGACAATGGGTTTTTGTCGGTCACAACAACGGCTAAATCATATTCTCCGGGGATGGTGATCTCCACATCTTTGTCAGCCAGAAAATTATAGGCGGTCACGGCAAGATACCCATCAATCAAGTCACTTGACACGGCCATAGGACCGGACAAACTCGCAAAAAATCGACCATGGCTTGGACCTTTGTTATAGAGCACGCGGAGTCGATAGTCGCCAGCATTCAAGTAGACCTTTACCTCGAATATTGGCAGACCCGCCGCAGGGTACTGCTGATAGACATGACAATGCAACCAATCAGACGTCGTCTTATAAATCAAGGTCGGCTCTAGTGAATTGTGGAGCACAAGCGCATCAAACACAATCGGTCCTACTGTGTCGGGCAGGTCCACGCCACCACCTCCTGAATCTATATCCATCAATTCAGCCACCGCACCGGCCAGCAGAGCATCCAGGGCGTTAACATCGCTCTCGTCCACTACCCACAAATCAGGATCGATTGCGTAGGTAATGGCGAGTTGCAAAATCGCCCAAGTTTCGGGCGATAGAGTTATGTCGGTAGCATCTGGAAGCGCCAGTTCGGCTATCTGGGGAAAATCGAACAGTTTCACCACTAGCCGACCTGTTCAGGGTATCTCCGGTTCGACCGGCGACCACGGAGGAAACCCCCATCGACAATTTCGGCGATTTCTTCCCCATCTGAGATAAAGCATTCGCCATCAGCGGTGAACATGCCCACCACAGCCTGGAGATCGGCATCGGTGGCGTCGACAATGTCGGCGTTTGGACCCTCGTCCTCCTCGAAAATCCCGATGGAAGGAGCAGGAACGGCAAAGCTGACCTTTTTGCCTGGAATGTTGAGGACACGCATGGTCAGAATGGCCTTTTCGGCTACTGAGCAATCATTAGCCGGATAAGCCCACGCATCATTGACAAAACGCTGCGTGAGTTCATAAGTCGTCGCCGTTGCCTCAACAACAGCCTCAAGAAAACCCAACACAATAAGCGCATCAGCGGCAGCGTCAACGTAGAGAGGCTCTTGCATTTGGAGCCGGGTATTGCTTGATTTTCCGCGCTTATCGACCCAACGAATATTTAACCAGAACTTCTGATCATCCCATGCCATATTGATTTTCCTTCCCAGAGCATCAAGGCTCTAATAGGCTTTCACTAGTGAAAGCGTAAGCCATTTCGCGGTCGCTGTCAATAACCTAAGCTTATAGTGGCGAGACTTCTAAATAACTTTTGCTTATCGAGGAGGTTGCGGCAAGAGGGACGAGACGAGGACAATTTTTTTCCCCTCGCCGGAAGGCAGTCCTGCAAACGCCGGGAAAAGCACCGGCATTTGCAGGAGCAAATAAGGGTTTGTCTGCATAGGCTGTCAATCGGCAACCCGCTTCGCAGGCAATCGCAAAGGGCGCGATTGACCAATGACAGCCGCCACCAGGCAGCATTTACAGGTCTGTGTGTTGGGTCACACAGGCTCATAGGCACCTGCCGCTGACTTAGGGGCAGGGATCAAAGCCAATTGTCTGGGTCGGGGTGTCTTGGTGCCCGCATGGGGCAGGATAGACGGGCCAGAGTTGTTACCTAAGGGCGGGTCCGGGCCGGACTTATTTCCAAGTCTCAAGTTAAGCTCTTGCAGGTCGGGCAGCCAGCCGGTTTTGACATAGATATTCCATTCGATGGGCGAGAGCTTAATCATGGGCCGGTTGCAACAGGGGCAGACGACTGGGCGCGGCTCCGGGTCAGGCACATTGTAGAAAATGCCATAGGACCGTACCCGGCGAGTTCCCTTGAGCACGGCCAGCAAGCGCGGCACTAAGTCGGGGTCCAGTCGGATCACTTCGCCGGTTTCCGGGTCCGTTTTCCAGAACTTGGCGCAGTATTTCAGAGACTCTATCAATTCATGCTCGATGTCTTGCAGGGACACCGCGCTGATGTGGACCACTTCGCACTCGCCGCCGGTTACTTTTTGCCAGGCAGTCGAGAGCGGATAATCTTCGCTGGCTTTGTTGTCAAGCCATTGGCCGTAGAACAATATGTGAAAGTGGAGT
>CAZWKM010000190.1:0-4694 GCA_964634165.1 uncultured Pirellulales bacterium
GGCTAAAGGGGACGCCGGGGCGGGTGGCGAGGATGTATGCTGAACTTTTAGGCGGGATGCACGAGGACCCTAAACAGCATTTTCGCAGTGTGTTTACCGAGAACTATGACGAGATAATTTTGCTGCGTGACATACCTTTTTACAGTATCTGCGAACATCATCTGATGCCGTTTATCGGGTCGGCTCATGTTGCGTATTTGCCGACGGGGACGGTGCTCGGTGTCAGCAAATTGGCTCGTATTGTGGATTGTTTTGCGCGGCGACTGCAGACTCAGGAGCGGCTTACGTACCAGATAGCTGATTTTATAATGAACAGCTTAAAACCACAGGGCGTGGCGGTGGTGCTGGAAGCGTCGCATAACTGTATGACCATTCGTGGTATAAAGAAGCCCGGCTCGATAATGGTAACATCGGCACTTCGCGGGATATTTAAGAGAGACCCGAAGAGCCGAAACGAGGTTTTGAGTTTGATATATAAGTAGAAAGTAAAAATGGATACTCGATACTCGATGCTCGTAAGAACAGAAAAATCGAGTATCGAAGAAGGATTTTTGTTTATGCATAAGGCGGGGAGGCAGGTGCGGTTTTCGATTAATCCTTTTTTACCGAGGGACAGTTTGGGCTTTAATTCGTTTGCATCCAGGCCGGCTGGTGAAGGGTTATCAATATTTTTCGAGTTATATGTGGAGGTGGCTGGTGAGGTTGAGCCGGCTACGGGGTTTGTTGTTAACGTAATCGATATTGACAAGGGTGTTGGCGAATATGTCGTGCCGATTTTTGCCGAGCGAATAAGGGAAGATTTTCGGCAGGGCAGGCATATCGGGTTTTTCGAAATAGCTGAACTTTTAAGGTCGGCCTGGGGCCAATTAGCTGATAAGTTCGGGTCGGCGAGGTTGAGCAAATTGAGTTTGAAACTGAATCCTTTCAGGAAGGTAATGATAGATTCAAAGGATTTCGAGATGATTTACTTTAGCGAGAAATTTGAATTCGCTGCGACGCACAAGCTCTGGAACGATGATTTTAGCGAGGAGCGCAATTTTGAGGTTTTCGGTAAATGCGCGAACCCCACCGGTCACGGGCATAACTATGTTGTCGAGGTTACGATAAAGAGGCCGGCAGGCGGGAATGGCTTTTGTATCGGTGATTTTGAAAGAATAGTGGATGATGAGCTTATAAAAGTTGTTGACCATAAGAATTTGAATGCCGACGTTGCTGAGTTTCGCAAGACCAATCCGACCGTTGAAAATATCGCGGCTTTTGCGTGGGATAAGCTGGTGGGTAAATTCGGTGCAGTCCGGCAAAATGCCGGACTGCACTGCGTTACCGTCTGGGAAACCGATAAGACGTATTGCTCATATTACGGATAGCGATAAAAGTCAGGCCACGAAGACACCAAGACACGAAGTAAACAAAGAATATCGAATCCGTCCCGTCTGAAGCCGGGTCTGACCTGGACGGCATCGTGCAAGTAAAACTTCAAGGGAAGGGCTGATAAAAAACCCGTTTTTGGCATTTTAAGAACGGCAGCTTCAAATAAATGCGTGCCTCGTATCTCGCCTCATGCTTCCAAGGGCCGGTAGTTGTGTATTATGAACTTATCGGGCTTTGAGAGCGTATAATTTTCATCGCAAGATCGGCTGATACCAGATATCGGAGGTTTCCCGAAAGAGACGTGGAAGCAAAGGTCCGGAGACAGCGGAGCTTTGTCTTTACTCAAGCTATGTTCTTTATTTGCCGATACTTATGTTATATGAAGGCCGGCGGTCAAATCCGTATATTATGACTGCTTAAAGACAGTATCCCCAAAAGGTTAGATACAGCGCTTGGGCTATGTTTATTTTTATGGTAGCCGACGGGGACGGAGTCTGTCAAAATTGACTATTGATTATTTGCTATTGGGTCTAATATGAGCGTATTAGTTACAGGGGGGGCAGGTTTTATCGGCTCTCATCTTGCGGAACGGCTGCTGAAAGAGGGTAATAAGGTGGTCGTTGTTGATAATCTCAGCACGGGCAGTTTAAGAAATATTGAAGGTTTCAAAAACAAGGGCGACTTTGATTTTGTTGAGGGCGACATCCGCAATGCTGAGCTGATGGATGCACTGGTAAAGCAGTGCGAAGTTATTTTTCATCTGGCTGCGGCTGTCGGTGTCAAGCTGATAGCTGACAGGCCGGTGCACACGATAGAAACAAATATTGGCGGTACTGAAGTGGTGCTGGACGCCGCCAATAAGTTCGGCAAAAAGATTCTGATTGCTTCAAGCAGCGAAATCTACGGCAAAAGCGAAGCAGTTCCCTTCTGCGAAGACGACGATATTGTGCTTGGCAGCACAAGTTTATCCCGGTGGTCGTATGCCTGCAGTAAGGCGATAGACGAATTTTTGGGTCTGGCTTTTTATCAACAGTATGGCCTGGGCGTGGTAATCGGGAGGTTCTTTAACACGATTGGGCCGAGGCAAACGGGTCAATACGGAATGGTGGTACCTCGATTCGTTCAAAGGGCTTTACGGAATGAGCCGGTTTTGATATATGGTACCGGCCGGCAAAGGCGATGCTTTTGTTACGTGTGCGACCTTGTCGAGGCGGTTATCGAGCTGATGAATTGCGAGCAGGCAGTAGGGAAGGTATATAATATCGGCTCGGTCGAAGAGATTAGTATCGAGGGTCTTGCCGACAAAATTATTGAAATGACGGGCAGCAAAAGCAAGAAGGAGTTTGTACCCTACGAGGTCGCTTACGGAAGGCCTATTGAGGACATGATGCGGCGGATGCCGAACCTGGAGCGGATCAAAGAAACAATTGGGTGGGGGCCCAAAACGGGGCTGACCGAAATGCTTCAGGTTATTATCGAAAGCGAAAAACTTAAAACGAAAAACGTAAAACCATAGTGTAAAATTCAAAAGTTGGGTTGAGATTGCTTCGTCGCTATGCTCCTCGCAATGACATTTTTTATAATAGATTCCTCGGCTCCGCGATGCTGCGCATCGCTTCGCTCGGAATGACAGACGGCCTCATAGCAGAATGACATGATGGATAAGAAAGATATTTAGAATAACCGTTTGTTAAAAGAGGCGGCATTATGAAGAAGGCGTTGATTACCGGTATTACCGGGCAAGACGGCTCATATCTTGCGGAACTGCTGTTGAAAAAGGGTTACCAGGTCTGGGGTATCGTACGGCGAAGTTCATCATTTCACACAGGCAGGATCGACCATCTGTATAAAGACCCCCATAAACAGCCGCCACTGAGGCTTGTGTACGGGGATTTGACAGACGGCGGTAACCTATCAACCATCATTAACGAGATAAAGCCGGATGAGATTTATAACTTAGGGGCGCAAAGTCATGTGCGGGTAAGTTTTGATACGCCCATTTATACGGTCGATACGGATGGGCTTGGGACGCTTCGGCTGCTTGAGGCGGTTCGTTCGAGCGATAAGCCGGCAAAGTTTTATCAGGCCTCCAGCAGTGAGATGTACGGCAAGGCCGTCGAAACACCACAAACAGAGAAGACGCCATTTCATCCGCGCAGTCCGTACGGTTGTGCGAAGGTTTACAGCTTCTGGCAGACGGTGAACTACCGAGAAGCTTACGGGCTGTTTGCGTGTAATGGAATTTTGTTTAATCACGAATCACCGAGACGCGGCGAGACGTTTGTTACAAGAAAAATTACGCGAGCGGCGACGCGAATCAAATTAGGGCTGCAGGATAAATTGTATCTGGGTAATCTTGATGCAAAGCGTGACTGGGGATTTGCCGGTGATTATGTGGAAAGTATGTGGCTTATGCTGCAGCAGGACAAACCCGATGATTATGTGATAGCAACGGGCGATACGCATTCGGTGCGTGAATTTCTGGATGAGGTGTTCGGGTACCTTGAACTGGATTGGCAGAAGCACGTTGAGATTGACCGACGGTATTTCAGGCCGAGTGAAGTTGACTGTCTGACGGGTGATGCGAGCAAGGCACGAAGTGTTCTTAAGTGGGAGCCAAAGGTGGGCTTTAAAGAGCTTGCGCGAATGATGACCGATGCGGATATGGAAATCGCCAGGCGTGAAAAAATAATTAAAGAGCACGAGGAGGGATAGAAGTGGGCGGTTTTTTTGAGGACAGAAGAGTTGTTGTTACCGGCGGGGCCGGCTTTCTCGGTAGTTATGTTACTGAAGGGCTGCGGAAACGCGGCTGCAAAGACATTCTGGTGCCCAAAATTGAAGACTATGACCTGGTTAGCATAAATGATATTGTTCGGATGTATGACGATATGAAGCCGGATATTGTTATTCACCTAGCGGCGGTTGTGGGGGGAATTGGAGCGAATCGTGAGCATCCGGGCGAGTTTTTTTATAAGAACCTGATGATGGGTGTTCAGCTCATAGAGGAGGGCAGAAGGCGAAATATTGAGAAATTTGTGGCAATCGGTACGGTTTGTGCATATCCGAAATTTTCGCCGGTTCCGTTTAAGGAAGATGACCTGTGGAACGGATATCCGGAGGAGACGAACGCTCCGTACGGGCTGGCTAAAAAGATGCTGCTGGTGCAATCGCAGGCTTACCGTGCCGAATATGGTTTTAATTCGATATTTCTTTTGCCGGTAAATCTTTACGGGCCTGGTGACAATTTTGACCCTGCGAGCAGCCATGTGATACCTGCGTTGATAAAGAAATGCGTTGATGCTGTCGAAGCAGGTCTAAATTAT
>CAZWKM010000191.1:0-4670 GCA_964634165.1 uncultured Pirellulales bacterium
CTAAACCTTTAACTGCGTATAAACGATTTCATAATCGATAGCTACACCGCCACCGCTTGCCCGCTCTTTGCTTACCTTGAAAACATCCATTCGGAGATTATCAAACTCCTTGCCGCTGCCGGTTGCCAACGTGTGCGTATCCCCATCCATGTAGGCCGATATTACGCTGATTCTGTCATCCATTTGCGATCGGCTTTTTGCCCGCAACACACCTCTCTGTTTTATCTCCCTGCCACGTTCGCCCACATCAATACTCAGCACGCCATCCAGTCCAGGCACCGTTCTCTCTATCGAATCCCGGCTAATACTCCCCGGCTCAATTTCTAACTGCTGCTCGTCAAATAAACTTTGTCCATCTAAAGTGGCATTCATCTGTTTCCCTTCGCAAACTAATCCCGCACCAACCTAATAGATGCCCCGGCCCTGGTGACATCAGCCACCCCGTCAGAGCCGACATCAATACTGAGCCGACACCGCTCTTTTGCTCTCTCAAAAAGCTTCTGATAGTGCAGACTCTTCTTCCAGAAATTCTCATCTTTGGCTTTACTGGCTAACATTGCATACACACTTGATACGACTGCAAAGACCGACGCCCTCTTTAAGACATCTGTATCCAGAACGTCCTCAGCATCATAGGCACTTTCAGGATTACCCGGCCTAATACCGAAGTATTCAGTCAACTTAAAGCCGGCTTCGCTGGCCTGTGGCCTGAACGTGCTGATGCGGTAGGATATATCAGTAGCTGCCGGCGGCGCTACCGCAGCATCATCTGAATCTGACCTGATTACCGAAATGCTAAGCTGCGTTGCCGAATCCACAGAAACTATCTCATACGCCTCGTCCAGCGAACCATCTGCAGACTGCAGATATATAACCCCACCTGCCGAAACCTGCGCACTTACAAAATCCGCGCCGCTTCCGGTAAATGTTGTCCCGCTGAGTGTCCCGCCTGTCCCTGCTGCCAATACCTGCCCCGGCAGACGTAATTCGCCGAACAGTACCGGCTCGTATTTCAAAATGTCCGCATCGTTTGAAAAAATAATCATTTTCTTTAGCCCTCTTCACGAGTAACCAGCAGGATTAGGTGCCCAAAGAGAGGTTGTCACTTTGGGCACCCCCGCCAAGACGCATCATTTCACGTCTCAGCTAACCCACCACCATTTAGCTGGTACTCAGACTGCGAATAAGCCCGTGTGCCGCCTCGTTCTTGAGCTCCACGGTATATTCGCCAATCAGTTCGCCACACTCATAGTCACCACCACTTGCCAACGGCTTGAAATGAAAGCTCCGCCCTGCTAATGGCAGCACGCTAATACGGGATGAATCCAGCAGTAGCGCAGCATCCTGTGGTATCCATCGCGAGGTAACAATTCTGCAAACACCGAAGTCGCTTTCGTAAACACTAATCATATCAGTGAAAGTGGTATCGTTAGCTCCGTAGGTCCGACTGTCAGCGGAGAAAGCGTTTATCTTTCGCTTCTGAAAACCACCGACGACAACCAGGTCAACATTACCGTTACTGGTTTCCCAAATCTTCCTGAGCACATAATTAATCTTGGCCTCGTCAAGGTCAGTGCCTGTTGGAAAGCCGCTATCGCCTGTATGGAAAACACTCGTCGAGAGGTGTTGAATAATGCTCTTCATCGACCTTCTTACGGAGCCGCTGCCTTCGGGATTGCTCGTTGGCTGGCCACCGTTGATAACCGTATTTTCCAGATCGCGAAGCAGCTCCCGCAGCCGTTCCTGCTTTTGATAATCCATCTCGTCAGCCAGACCCAATTGGCTCGCAGCCATATCCGTTCCGCTCACCTCCACCGCAGCAGTAAATATCTGCGTGTAGTTGCCACACCGACTGCGATTGGTAAATCTTGCACCGGGTTTGTCGGCCCCTTCAAGAGCTGCGTTTCCAAGAATGTTGATTACCTGATTGTCAGCCAGGTCTTCTGCGGTAGTGCCCGCATAACCTCGAACCACTGTCAGCGTATTGCCGTCGATACCGGTAACCAGCATCAATTCCTCTGACCCTTCCACCTGAATCTGATCGCCCACGCGAAATCTGCTGCCGTTATCGACCACAAAATCGGTGTCGGCTGCTGGGTCGGTATAGGTGCTGTCGTTAATTGCGTCCTTGTTGGGTAGAAGTTCATCTTCCAGCCATTCATGATGCGTACTGGTCGCTTCTCTCATCGGATCACCCAAAGCATCCAGCAAAGGGGTCTCATAAGGCGAAATTATCCCGATCAAATCCGATACATCCTCAGCCAATTCCGGCAGAGTCGTACCTGCCGAATAAGTTGCTTTTCCTGTAAAAGCCATCTGTTTTTCTCCTTCTTTAGTTAGTAGTTATGGGTTCATAGTTCTCAGTCTATAAACCACGAACTATGAATTTAGATAAAATTTCTTCGCAGTTTCAGATACTCCTGCAAATCTGTCCGATTGCCTGTCGTTGCCGCTTTCCTGGCTGCTCTTTCGAGGATTGTCTGGCTGCTTTGCATTCGGTCCTTAACCCCTGCGGTTTTTTTTGCCGTCACAGCCCCATCGCTGTTGCCAGCGAACAGATGTTGCTTTTCTCTCTTCAACTGCTTAACCACACCGTCCAAATCCGCATCGTCCTGACCTTCTATTCTGGCCTTGGCAATTAACACGGCCGTTTCCAGATCGACAGTCCCAGCAGCAGCTAATTTGCGCGCCAGTTTTTGTTCGACCTCAATACTGCTCAACTGCTCAGCCATCTTTTTGGCCTCTGATTTTGCTTCCCTCAATTGCTCAACCAAAGCTTCGATTTTCTTCTCGGCACTCTGTGCTCTCTTTCGATAGCGGATTGATTCGGCCACCGGAACAAGTTTCAAGTTATCGACGTCACTATTAGTATGTCCCGCTGTGTCTTCTGACAAAATTCCTTCGTCTGTGTCAATCGGACTCATAAAACCTCCTAATTAGACTTCAGTCTGGGACCCTAAACGCACTTTATTGTGGCTGGGAACCCTTTTAACTTTCTTTCACGGCCTCATAGCCTAATTCTCTGAGCAGCTGCTCAGTCGGCACGCCCAATTCTTTTTTAATCTGGGCTTCCTTTAACTTTTCCATCATATTTTCAGGCAGTGGACTGGGGAAAATAATATCAATCTCTCTGTCCGCCCTGCCGATTTTGTAGATGTTGGCCTTATCGAGTATATCCAGAACCATTTGGGCGATTTTTTTCAGCCCTTCGCTGTATGTAAACCTCTTTCGCTCGGTCTTCGACAGCATCCCCATAAACGTCAGTCTGAGAGCCACCGCACTTGTAAGGTTGCCGAGCTTATTCTTCAACACTCCTGCCACCACTGGTGTCACTCCACTGCCCTTATCCATTGCCTCTCTAATCTCAGCGATATGCATATCCTCGCTCGGCGTCGCCGCATCTCCGCCGAACTCCTCAATAGCCGCATCCGGATTATCGGTGTACCACATCCTCCCCGGCGATATGGGCCTGTCCTCAAATCCCTCTATCCCTTTGCCAAGGTACATCTTAAACGTCTGGAACGTAATCCTGTTCGCCCTGTCACTTAATCTGGTATTAAGCTCGTCCTGCAGCGGTATCAGCGGCTCGACATCGCTTAGCCCCTCATAGTAGTATGGCTGAGCGATGTTCTGGATATGCACCACCGGCAGAAACCCCCACGGCAATTCGCCTTCTGCAACAAGCTCTTTGTCTTCATACCTCTGCCAGCCGGTGGCTGAAGTAATCTCCGTCACCGCAACCACCTGCCGACTATTCCGTCGCGCAAGCGCCGGACTCCGTCTGCCCTGCGACAGCCCGGCAAGAAGCCGGGATAGAAAAGAGTTTTTCCCGCTCAGGGCGTTTTTCTTCTGATAGAAGTGCTGCACGTAATATCTGATTTTTTTGTAGTCGTCCTCTTCCAAGACAGGCAGTGCTCTCGGTGCTTCAATCAGTTCCAGGCCGATTGTTTGTGCCAATTGCAGCACATCGTTGAAATTGTGGATTGACGATTGACAATTGGCGATTGACGAATCGGAAATCGAAAATCGTAAATTGGAAATCTTTTCGCCAGGCCTGACGAGACAATCGACAAAACCATAAACACTTCCGAGCACTGCCATATCCTGAAAAAATCCGATACCGCCGTTAGCCGCAAACACTGCCTTCAATATGGATTCAATTTCTGCACGTTTTGGCTCATCCGGCGATTTAGAAACAAAACTAACTGGCTTTCCGAACAGGAAATCCACCGTTGCATTTATTCGCCACGCGATATCGTTTTCGATTACTACTTCTTTTCGCTGCACATCGCCGATTCGCTTTGCACCGAAGACGCCTGCGTTTGTCGAATGCACGAGTCCTGTTATTCTCGCAGGAAGCCCGTACTCCTGTGCCTGCAGGTAGCATCGTCCCAATTCATGCCCCGGCTCACGGGAGGAACCCGACTCCATCCGGTTTGCGTAATATTCCCACAGTTTCGCAAAGTGTGTCTGAATATCTACCGCGCGTTCATCAACAAGCCACTCGATATAATCGGCTTGTAGAAGTGGGTCTTTAAAGATACCAAGTTCAAAAGCCATTTCTTTTCCTCACAGGTTATTAGTGATTGGTTATTAAGCCGAATTTACCAATTACCATTTACCAGTTATCAGTTACCATTTACCACTCACCAACATCGTCCCTCTATAAT
>CAZWKM010000192.1:0-4650 GCA_964634165.1 uncultured Pirellulales bacterium
GCTCGTTCAACACCAGGCCATAATTCCACGCAGTTGTGGGATGTATTTCCCAGGCAGGCCATTTGTCAGTGCCGCCTTCGCGGACATACCTCTCGCCAATTTTCAACGAGTATGTTAGCGGCCCGCGGTTTACCGATACGCTGTTTTTATTTTTCGTCCACTGCGTCAGTGTGATTTTCATCGTCAGGTTAAGAGCGACCGTGTCGCCGTCGGCCCACTTGCGGTCAATGAGAATATATGCTCCGGGACGGGCTTTGACAGTCGCTTTTTTGTCGTTGATTGCCAACTTAGGATTTTCGCACCAGGCGGGGACACGGAGATAAAGTGGGAAGCGAACCGGCTTTGCTGTTTTTATAGCCAGCTTGATGCTCTCATCAAACGGATAGCGCGTCTTCTCTGAGATTGTAACTTCAGTGCCGTCGCCGACCTTTGCCGTAACCTGAGAAGGGGCATAGAGCACGGCGGCAAGGCCGTTGTCCGGTGTTGCCAGCCAGAGGTGTTCGGAGTAATAAGGCCAGCCGTGGCCCGCGTTGTGCTGACAGCAGCGATAACGGTGCGGGTCAAACAGCAGCATTGTCCCGCCGTTTTGCAGACCCGGCGATTTGTTGTTCCGGTCGCATAATATCATATTCGGCGCCGTCAGATAATGCAGGGCCTTGAGGTCTGGTGTAAATGCCGCCGGCAGCGAGTTGAACGTTACATCCTCGCAGCGGTCCGCCCATTTCGCGTTACCGGTTATCGTAAGCAGAATCTCGTGTGATAGCATCATTTCGACCATGCCGCAGGTCTCCACCGCCTGCCTCGGCCCCGTATAGCCGGGTCGGCAGTTCTCATCGCCGCCGAACATTCCGCCGGGCACCTGGCCGTACATATCCCGAATCTTCCGCCAGTTACGTTCGGCAGCCCAGAGATGATTCGGGTTCTTTGACTGCATATAAAACGTGGCCGGCTCGCCGAACCCCTGCGACATATTCACGTTGTGCCAGTTGATTACATCCTTCTCCCATTCAGCGGTGCGCCGGTGGACTTTTTTGGCCAAGTCCAATAGAAATGCATCACCGGTGCGGTTGTAGAGCCAATATACGCTGTACAGCAAATCACCACCCCGCATCCGCGGCCAATACCCAACCAGGAACCGCTCTTCGGGCACGGTCGTGAGATATTTCATATAGTTGGTCATCAATTCTATTACCCGCTCATCACTGGTGAACTCGTAGTAGTTCTGCAGGCAGAAGAGCATTATCATATTGGGCCAGAGGTCTTCACGGCCCTGGAGGCGGGTTGCGGCGCCCCTGCGTCCCTTATCAGGTCCGAACCAGCCGTCGGCTTTCGGGCTTCGAAGCGCAGCCTCGATCCAGATTTTGGATTCAGTTATCATGCGCTCGTTACGAAGGATGTAGCCACAGTTGCTGAATCCCTTGAGCCAGTAAACAGGCTCCTCCCAGCCGTGCGAACCTTCGCCGGCAGGGCTAAGCCATGCGTTGCCTTCCTTTATTAAGAAGCGACTGATCTCGGTCAGATGTCCGTGGAAACCATCGGCCTGCAGTTCGAGCTGCCTGCGGACCCAGCCGTGCGGTTCAATCGCACCTATCGGCAGCTTTATGAAAGGGCTTGGCAGGAGCGGCGGACGGTTGCTGACGTAGAAGTCGTTTGTCACCTCGGTGTTCGGCTGGTCAACAATGCGGATGCCTGCACTGGCACTACAGCCGAAGCCCACGAGGCAAACAACCGACAGCACACTGAATAGTTGATACTTAAACATCATCATCTCCTTCAAATTCAGATAATCAGAGGTTTTCCCACATAGGGTTCTCGATCGAGCTATCAACAAACCGGCATTTATCCCGATAACGGTGGATAACCTCTCAATTATATGCAAAAGCCAACCTGTTGCTAATAAAAAATGAGCATCGTCCATATCCTAAACCACATTAGGTGCAGCAAGTTTTACGAGCGAGGGTTATGCTGCCCGATTTTGCGTGGGGATTGAGGTTTTGTTTTGTGCGTTGCCAAATCCGCCTATGGCGGACTGCAATAGAGAAAGTTCTCATTTTGTCCCGCACCAATTAGGCGTGAGCCGAAGCTCTTTTGGTGCGGGGTTCAGCTATTCAACGCCTATCAGCCAGTTTGCAGCAAACTGCCGCAAATCATCCAGGCCGACTTTCCCATCATCATTGGCGAGGTCAGCCCCACCGCATTCGCCGCAGTTGGTTTGCCGCCAATAAATAGCGAACGAGGCGAAATCTGCGAAGTCCACACGGCCGTCGCCATCGAGGTCGCCGATTTCAGGTATGCCCTGATACAGATGGACTTGGCCGTCACTTGCTCCGATGAGCACGTCGGGGTAGGCATCTATCGGACCGAAGTAGCCGTCCCCTGTCCAGTAGCACACGAATGGCCTGGAGCGCGAGCTCGGAAGGTCGATATCAACGCCGGCGGATTCGACGAGCGAATAGCCTGAGAAGGTCGGGGCCGAATCTGTTCCAACGTTGCTGTAGAACAAAAGCCGGCCATTGGTGTCGCCCACAAGAAGGTCTTTCTTACCATCGAAATCAGCATCGAAAACGTCGGGACTTGACCTCTGGGTCAGCACGACCAAGTCCGAACCGTTTTCCTTGGCAAAGGTTTTTGTGAGAAAATCAGGCTCGGTGTCGGTCCCTTCGTTGATAAATATGTGGATTTTGCCGTTGAGGGCTCCAACGACCAGGTCTTTCTTTTCGTCATTGTTCCAGTCCACAACGCAGGGTGTCGCACGATATTCTACGTCGATGTTTGTCTTTGCGCCGGGCTGACCGACCTGGAGGAACGTTCCGCCATCAAAGTTCGGGTCGGTATCGGTGCCGACGTTGAGGAAGACTTTGACAGTTCCATCGGCCTGACCCACAAGCAGGTCCTTGCGTGCGTCCGCATCCCAATAGACGACACGGGGGAAGCAGCCCAGACAGCCGGACGGGGGACAATAAAGATTGGCCCCGTTGGACTGGGCATAAAAGTAATCCGAGAAGCTCGGGGCGGATTCCGCTCCGTCGTTCAGATACACACGCACATATCCACTTCCCGTACCGATGACGAGGTCTTTGAGGTTGTCGTTGTCCCAGTCCACAAAGGACGGCACCGAGTACGTGCCGACATAGATGTCAATGCCGTTGGCCTTGACAAGCTCTTCAGGCCCGAGATTAAGCAATGAATCATCACAAAAACCGTTGTTTGGTGCTATTATTACTGCGGAGACGACCAAAATCGTCAGAATTATACATTTCATCTTACACCCTCACTTGTGGAAACAGGCAAAAAACAGTATGGATAAAAAAACCAGTTTTACCGTTAGCAGCCTGGCAGGAAACAGATGGACATTTCCTCACTACCGTCCTTGAATAAATAGCATTGTATCTGATTGAGAGGAAAATGTCAAGTGAAATTGCGGCACTTTCGCCAAATGCGAGTGTGTCGCCTGCTGTATTACCGTTTTATCGGCCATTCCCAAGCCTGCAACGAGCCGGCAGTTTGTCCTTCGTCCGGGAAAAACCTATATTTTGCTCCAAAGAGTTGCTTTCCCGGCACTTTAGCGGCTATAATGATTATTTCCTGTAAGGGAGTAAAAACAGATGCGAAGAATATCGGCCATCGTTATTTTACTATTAGCAGCCGTTGCTGTTGTGTTTGGAGTAACTATTTTCCTGACCACATGTGCTCAAAGGAAAGGACAAATTATGAATGAAGAAACAGAAGCTATTTCGACACCGGGCATTAAAGAGCTAAGCATTACAGTTGTTTACGACAATAACCCGTATAAACAGGGGCTGGAAACCGGCTGGGGATTTTCCGCATTTATAACCGGCCTTGAGAAAACTATCCTCTTCGATACCGGCGGAGACGGTTCATTATTGCTCAGTAATATGGAAAAATCAGCGGTGAACCCTGACAAAGTAGATATAGTCGTTCTCTCTCACATCCACGGCGACCATACCGGCGGATTAGGCAGCCTTCTCGAAAAGAATCCCGACGTTATTGTCTATCTGCCGAAATCATTTCCAACAAAGTTTAAAGATAACGTGCAGGCATACGGGGCAAAAATGATTGATGTCGAACAGCCAATGAAGATTTGTGAAAATGTTTATTCCACGGGCCAGCTTGGAAAATGGATAAAGGAGCAGTCTTTAATTATCCGGACGGATAAGGGCCTGATACTGATAACCGGCTGTGCGCATCCCGGCATTGTAAACATCGTAAATACGGCAAAAGATTTAGTAAAAGATGATATCCTTCTGGTGATGGGCGGCTTCCATCTGGAATGGGCATCCAGAGGTAAAATCGAAAAAATCATTTCGGCTTTCAAGCAATGGCACGTGCGTTATGTCGGCCCCTGTCACTGTACAGGCGACAAAGGGAGAGCTTTATTCGAGAAGCATTTCGGCGAGAACTATATAAACATCGGCGCAGGAAAGGTAATAACTCTGGCCGATTTATAATGAAGTTGATATAATTAATACTGATATGAGCGAACAAGGTCACAATAACTTGCCTGCTGGTGACTTTGAAGAAGCTGAGCAACTCGCAGATGAGTTTATCCCGGCTGATGCCCGGCCACTTTGTCCGAAGTGTCTTAAGCCCTGCCATCCACTGCAGAACTACTGCGACAGTTGCGATTCC
>CAZWKM010000193.1:0-4615 GCA_964634165.1 uncultured Pirellulales bacterium
ACGATAATCGCGCCGGTGATAATCTCCTGCACCCAGTTCGGCAGCCACATCTGCGCGCACCCCGTAGCGATAACCGTCATAATCAGCGCCCCCATAAGTGTACCCAGGATGGAGCCTTCCCCGCCGGCCAGGCTGCCGCCGCCGATAACCACCGCCGCGATTACATTCAATTCCAGCCCGACCGCCCCCGTAGGGTCTCCCACCGTCAAATACGAAAACTGCATCAGTCCCGCCAGCCCGGCAAAAGCGCCGCAGAGCATGTAAACTATGACCTTGACGCGCTCGACGGCGACGCCGCAGAGATGGGCGGTCTGCTCGTTGGAACCGATGGCAAATATATGTCGACCAAGACGCGTGTAGCGCAGCACGGCCGCCATACCTACCGCCAGAATCAACCAGACCCACACCCCGGCAGGCGCCAGCGTCCAGCTATGCTCTGTCCCCACCACCGAGCGCAGCAGCTCCGGCAGCCATTTCGCCCGCGCGATATCGACATCGATTTTCTGCTCGCGTCCAATGCCTTTTGCCGCCCCCCGAACCACTAACATCATACCCAGGGTAACAATAAATGGCACCACCCGCAGCCACGTTATCAGCAGCCCGCTGACCAATCCGAAAAATGCTGCCGCTGCCACGCCCCCTAATGCCGCCGTCAACGGCCCGGCGCCGGCATATTGCAGCAGCCATGCTATGGCCACGCTGCTTAGCGCCACAATCGAGCCGACCGACAGGTCGATACCGCCTGAGATAATCACCAGCGTCATACCCAGCGCCGCCATCCCCACAATCGTGGTGTGGCGGGCTATCATCTCGATGTTAGGGCGCCCTAAGAAACGCAGCGAGGCGTCGTAACCCTCCCACCAGTCGTGGGCCTTGAACGCTTCCTGTACACCGACCGCAACCACAAAAAAAACGAAAATCCCTATCAAGGCCAGCACCAGCTTGACACTGGTCTGACTGAGCAGTCCGCGAAAGCTCGATCCGGCAGTTTGTCTGCCTAAACTAACGGATTGGTTTCTCGGCTCAGTCATTCTGCCACCTCCGCCCCGTTAGAAATCTCCCCTTTTGCAGGATGCTCCCCGGTTGTAGAATTTCTAACGGGGTCCGCGCCTGTGGCGTCGAACATCAGCTTATGTTCATCAATTTCATCGATGCGGCGTGTGGGTCCGAGGCGGCCGCGGCGCATTACCGCCACTCGGTCGCAGATGCCCATTAACTCCGGTAGATAACTGCTTACCATCAGCACCGCCTTGGGGGCTCGGCCCTCGGCTGGTGAACCCGTTGCCAATGCGTCAATTAACTTGTAAATCATCGCCTTGGCTGCTACATCAATACCCCGCGTCGGCTCGTCCAGCAGCAGCACATCGACATCGTGCTGCAGTAATCGGGCCAGTGCCACCTTCTGTTGGTTGCCGCCCGATAGAGACGACAGAGTTTGTCTGGGGCCCTGGCAGCGAATCCCCAGCCGTTCTATCCAGCGTCGGGTGGCTCTGTCCTGTCTGCCCGGCAGTACCAGCCCGAGCGGGCCGAAGCCTTTCAGCCTGGAGAGCGTTACGTTGTCCGCCACGCTCAGCGAAAGTGCCAGTCCCTCCTTCGTGCGGTCCTCGCTGAGAAAACCAGCCCCCTGCACCCACCGCCTCGCCGGTGAAGCAGGCCCCGTATAAATGCCTAATCGAATCCGCCCCCGCCGCACCGGCTCCAGCCCGAACAAACTTCGCAGCAGTTCCGTTCGACCCGCCCCCACAAGCCCGGCGATGCCCAATACCTCTCCGCGGCGCAGCTTCAAACTCGCCGACTCAGGCTTCTCCGCACCGGCCAAGTCTTCAATCTCCAGAATGACCTCTCCTGCCTGACGCCCGGAGCGCGGGTAAAGCTCTTCGACCTGCCGACCAACCATCAGCGCTATTATCTCATCGGTGGTGATGGCGGCCACAGCGCTGCTGCCGACCACCTTGCCGTCGCGCAGGACTGTTACCCGGTCAGCGATGCGCTTGACCTCCTCAATAAAGTGCGAAATGTAAACAATGGCTTTGTCCTGTCGTTTAAGCCGCCTGATAAGCTCGAACAGCCGCTCAACGTCCTGCTGCGTCAAGCTGCTGGTGGGCTCGTCCAGCACCAGCACGCGGCAGCCAATGGTCAAAGCCCGCGCAATCTCTACTAACTGCTGCGAAGCCACCGACAATTTGCTGACCTGCGCATCCGGGGTCAGTTCCGGATTATCAAATTCCTTTAGCGCCTCGATTGCACGCCGGCGCACCTCCTTCCAGTGCACCACGCCCAGCGTCGCCGGTTCCATACCTAACATAATGTTCTCTTGCACGCTCAGGTGCGGCGCCAGCGAAAACTCCTGATATATCATTGCCACCCCTGCGCGTCGGGCCTCGAGCGGATTGCTCGGCCGATACGGAACACCGTCCAGCCACATCTGGCCTGCGTCTTCCTTGACCGCCCCGGAAAGCACCTTCATCAGCGTGCTCTTACCCGCACCGTTCTCCCCAACCAGCGCCAGCACTTCTCCCGGCGAGACCTCAATCCCCACATCATCCAGCGCCACCGTCGCTCCAAAGCGTTTACATACCCCCTGCATCTTCAAGCGGGGTGCTTTGTCGATCGAATCTATTCTTCCTTGAGCCATTTCTTGTAATCGGGCTCCAGCAGCTTCCTTATCTCCGGGTCGTTCATATTCTCCGGGGTCACCACCACCGAGCCGGTGTCGATTTGCTTATCCACCTTTTCGCCCTGCAGGTGCGCCACTATTGTCTTGACCCCCAGATATCCCATATTAATCGGGTCCTGCAGGACCAGTCCGTGAATTTCGCCTGTCTCCAGCCCCTTCACCAGCCGCTCGGAGCTATCGAAGCCGACATACTTCACCTTGCCCGCCAGGCCGCTGTCCTGCAGCGCCCGCAGCATCGCAAACGCCGTTGACTCGTTCGGGCAAAAGATGCCGTCAATCGTCAATCCCCCGTCGGGTGTGCGCAGCGGCGCCAGCAGGTTCTCGCTTGCCAGGTAGGCGCTTTCCGTGGTTGCTCCGCCGTACTGGTTGGAGCTGACCACCTTGATTTCCGGATATTTTTCTAACACGTCCAGGAATCCTTTTTCCCGCTTCATCGTGCTTGCTGAACCTTCCTGGTAGCGAAGCATAATCACCTTGCCTTTGCCGCCCAAAATTTTGGCCAGGTGTTCGCCGCCCTTGATGCCGCCGATATAGTTGTCCGTAGCGACGAAGCTGACGTAATCTTCGCCCTTGAGCCCGCTGTCGATGATAACCACCGGGATTCCGTTGTTTACGGCGTCTCTGACCGGCATACACAGTGCCGTATCGTCCAATGGTGCTAACACTATTCCCGATACGCCGCGCCTGACGAAATTCTCCACCACTTTTACCTGTGACTCCCGGTCATCCTCCTTGAGCGGCCCTATCCATATAACTTCCACGCCCAACTCCTGAAACTCCTGCTCGGCCTTGACCGCACCGGCGTGGATCGACTTCCAGAAAATGTGCGTCGTCCCCTTGGGAATCACCGCAATACGATACCTGTCCTTGCTTCTTCCTTTCCGCTCACAACCGGTCGCAATAATAACAACCGCTATAGCGGCCAGCACAATTGGTCCTAAGGCCTTTTTCATAATTCTCACTCCCCGAATTTTCATTTCGACAGCTCCGGTATCTTTGGCCCGTCTCGTACGAGAGGCCGCGGCTCTCCGTAAGTCTGCTTGTCCGCTTGGGGACGCCTTGCGGCGGGGACGCCTTGCGGCGAAGTCCATAGGACTACTACAAGACCGACCATTGATTAATGTTGCATTTTTTACAATAAATTACCGAAATCAATGGTCAATAAAGTATATCCGCTCGTTTTGGGATTACAAGTCGCCATTTCCAAAATAATCAGGAAAGGGTCGGCCCTGTTGGAAATTCTATAGCGAATAATATTTTGCAAAAAGGGAAAATTTCTGACGGGGCCTGTTGACAAAGGATTCTGTTTAGCTTAGTATGCTTCGGCAGTGATTTTTTGATAAAACTCTGCTGCCGGGAAGGGCAAGTGTGAAAGTTTTGGCTGTAATCCCTGCTCGTTATGGTTCTACCAGATTCGCCGGTAAAGTTCTCGCCAAAGATACGGGCAAATTCCTTATCCAGCACACCTATGAGCGGGCCTGCCTGGCCGGGTTGCCTGACAAGGTAATAATAGCGGCCGACGATGAGAGGGTTGCTGCCGCTGCCGGTACGTTCGGGGCCGAATGCGTTTTAACCTCAGTCGAGCACAAAAGCGGCACCGACCGCATCGCCGAAGCAATATCGAAAATTCAAAATTCAAAATTCAAAATTCAAAATTCTGACATTGTGCTGAACCTGCAGGCCGATGAGCCGGAGATTGACCCGGAAAATATTGATTATCTCGCCGAGCTTTTAATAAAAAACCCGGATTTTCCAATGGCTACCTTAGCTGCCGATTTCCAAAGCAAAGAGCAGATTGCCGACCCTAATATCGTAAAGATCATTACCGATTGTAACAACAAGGCGATCTACTTCTCGCGCGCACCCATTCCATACAACAGGGAAAAATCCGGCGTAGGAAACGTCCAGCAGTATCTGCGGCATCTTGGCATTTACGCT
>CAZWKM010000194.1:0-4602 GCA_964634165.1 uncultured Pirellulales bacterium
ACCCCACCGCCGCTGGTCTTGAGAACAAATGCGTTTATCTTGTCCCACTGACCGATGGTCGGCTCGATGCAATTACCTTTCGAGATAGGCTGATTTGGCCCCGTTGGAATTATCTCGTATGCCGCCCGGCAGTCCAGCCAGCTATAAGCACCGCACAAACCAGGTCGTTCCGGCGAAACTACACACACGTGGTTCGGAGCGAAACTCTGGCACAGTGTGCACGAGTAAAATGTGCCTACGTCTTCGTCGGTCATACCCGCAAGACGTTCATCGCGCACTGCCCATATTTTGTGTGCCATTTCCGATAGTTTTAAAACCTGCTTTTCATCCGTGAATATCTTGACCTGCACTTTGTCGAGAATGCTGGAGTACTGGTCATGATACATTGCGTGCAGGAGCTTGCCGATATGTTCAAGTTTGAAACCCGCCTTGAAAGTATCCTTACTGATTCGCACCCAGCTGATGTCACGCTGGCCCATATGCCACAGCCCCTGCGCCTCGTTCATAAATGTATGAACCTGGCGCTCCAGCACAGGCTCGAAATCAGTCTGCATTTTTCTTCCCGCCACTTCAACTACAATCCCCAGCGGCATCTTGCCGCCCGCCTCAATCGAGTCAACATCCGGCCCCTCTACCTCTACCTTGCCGTCTTCAACCTCACCGATTTCCCGCATCCGAAGCCATTCGAACGCCGGTGTCCTTTGGCCGCCGAACTCGCAGTACATCTCCTCCTTGCGGATACGTTCACCTTCGAACGCAGGGCTATGTGCCACCGGAATATCTATTTTCGCAACCTTTATCTTCAAGCCGCGGACCTCGATGGCTTTTTCCATAATTTCGCTGTGCGGAATATTGGAGACAACGTGCTCATAGGTGCATACACCGGTAGGAAGAACTTCCGGGATGTCGGAATCGGCGATAGTAGGGAAGCCATAGTTGATTGCACCCGCCGCCGTGGCATACCACTCATTGGTTACCTTACCTAAAGCCACCACAAAGGCAAAGATTCTGTTCTTGTTGTACAGCAGGTGGCGTCGGTAATCGCCCGGCTTCACCCCGCCGAAAGTAAGCGCCACCCGGCTGGCAAAACCCGCAGCATATATTGCGGCAGTAATCTCCCTACCAAAGGGGACAAGTCGAGTATCCCAACCCAATTCCACACCCCCTTCCACTAATTGTTCTGCAAAAGTGGTGCCGTTATGATGGCCGGCCATAAAGACATACAGACTCCTTTCCTGACATTTTCTTGCAATCTTAACTGCCGTTTCCACGTCCGGCGCTGCGCCCACAATAGCAGCAAATCCAGGCGCGGTCCCGTCAACAAACTGAATCCCGCGCTCACGCAGGATTATATCGTCTGCCGCACCAAGCCAGATGCCGTCCACAGGATTAGGCCCGACTAAATATTTGCACGCTTCGATAATCTCCTCCGCAAAAAGCGTAGCCATACCAGCATCCAGGGCCGGACCAAGATACGGCAGCCACAAATTTTCATCAACTGGTTTGGGCAGCAGCGTTTTTACTTCCTGCATTACCTCTTCGAAGTCGGCCAATTTTTCTACAGCCAGGCCTGTCATCGAATAGATAACAGGCATATAGTAGCCGGTATTTGGGAACTCCACTTTGCAATCTTTGCCTTTTTCTTTGATGGCTCGCGATAAAATATCCTCTGCCTGTTTGGCTATCTTATGAGCGCCATTTATCCCTGCTGTCATAATTATTCTTGACATACACTAATCTCCTTTTCTTAAGTTTTGAGTTTTGAATCTTCGGTTTTTAGTTAACTCAAAACTTAACACTAAAGACTTAAAACCATCTAAACCGCCAGTGCTCGCCGGGCTTCCATATCGTAAAGCTTGCGTTCCTTCTCTACGTTGATTCCCAGGGCGTCGCGCTTCTTCTCAATATGCTCAATCATCATACCAGCGGCCTTGACGGGGTCGCGTTCAAAGGCCCATTTACCGCCTATATCCTTCTCAATTTCGTCAGTCAAATAACGAGTTAAATTTGGAGCCCCGAGGACCGGCAGCGGCTCCGCTATGACGGTAAAGACCCCGGAAGCGACAAAATACATTCCGATTGAAACGGCCTTTTCCGACATCCATTCAGGCGCGGCGCCGGCGACAGGTAAATCTGAGATATCCTCGCCGAGCCCGCCTTCGGCAACTACGTTTGCCGCAATCGTCAAAATCCTGCTGTTATCCACACAAGAGCCAACGTGAAGAACCGGTGGTATTCCCACAGTTTCACAGACCTCAGCCAGCCCTTTGCCGCAATATTTTGCCGCTGCCTCCGGTCTCATCAGGCCCGCCTTGCCCGCTGCGATAGCGCTGCAGCCGGTGCTCAACACCAGCACATTGTTCTTGATAAGCTCTTTTATCAGTGTAAGGTGACCGTAATCGTGCACCTGCTTCGGATTATTGCAGCCTACAACGCCGGCGGCGCCCCGAACTCGCCCGTTGATGATATTGTCGTTTAACGGGCGGTAGCTTGCGCGAAATCGGCCGCCGAGATGGTAAAAAATATTTTCCGTTGTAAAACCCGCAATCCCGTGCTCCGTTACATTAGGAATCTTGACCTTGCTTTGCCTGTTCGCAAAATTCTCAATGCTAATCTTGATGATTTTCCGAGCAATCTCAACAGCCCTGTCTTCCTCGAATTCAATATGCTCTGCTCCGGCGATCTTACATTTGGGCGAAGTGGTAATAAGCTTTGTGTGGAAGCAGCCGCAAAGAGAGCCGAGTGCAGGCATAATGCACTGCACATCAACTGCCATCAAGTCCACCGCCCCGGTCATTACCGCTAATTCCTGCTGCAGAAAGTTGCCCGCAACCGGTATCCCGTGGCGCATTAGCATCTCATTAGCCGTGCAGCACATACCCACAATGTTAATGCCTTTAGCTCCTTTCGCCTCCGCCATTTTTATAAGTTCGGGTTCCTGCGAGACCGCCACGATTATATCCGACAAGGTCGGCTCGTGACCGTGAACAATTATATTGACCTGTTTCTCGTCAAGCACACCGAGATTGGAGCCGAACCGAATCGGACTGGGGCTGCCAAACAAAATATCCGAAAGCTCCGTGGCGATAAGCGACCCACCCCATCCATCGGACAGACACGCCCGAATTCCCTGCTTCATAAGATTCTTGTAGTCTGAACCTACACCTATATGTGTTCTGTGCATAATCTCAACTATCTCACGGTCAATCGAACGAGGAGTTACGCCCATTTTTTTCCAGACCTTTTGCCTGGCCGGCGGCGGATAAGCCGCCGCACTGACAAGTGTCCCCTCCTGTTTCCCGAATTCAGTCATCACCGCGTCGGACAGGTCGGCAGCAATCTCCTTTGTCTGTCTGCCTTCTATCTTGATGCCGTACCTGGCCGCGACCTCTCTGAGTTTCAACTCGTCTTTTATCATGTAATCGCAGTCCTCATTCTCAACCGCCATTTTGAATGTGTGCGCAACGTCCCGGCCATGGTCGGAATGTGCCGCAGCGCCGCCGGCAATCATTCGCACGAGATTTCTCGCCGCAATCGTATCGGCAGTGGCACCGCAGACACCACGTTCGGCGCCTTCGCCAAACGGGTCAATTCGACATGGCCCCATGGTGCAAATCCGGCAGCACACCCCCAGTTTACCAAAGCCACATTGTGGTTCTTGTTGCTCAAATCTGTCCCAGGCGGTTTCCAAACCTGCCTCATTCGCATGTTTGAGCATCTCATGCGCCGCTTTGTCACTACTACGTTTTTTCGGATCCATAAACAATACCTCAGTAATCAGTTAACTCCAAGAATGTTGTCCTTGGGACTCCTTACGGAGAAACCAAACAACCTATCATATTTCATCTCGTGTTTCAAGCAAGGCTTCTAATTCGCCTCACTGCACGTTGTTTTACGGCAGACTCACTCTTTTTTGCAAAACTTGGCAGCTTTGAGCCGTTCAGCAGTCTGCGACCTCCTGCATTTCGGACAGAAACGCACACGTTCACGGAATTCCTCACAATTCACTTCGACTTTGCCCAGTGCCTGCTCACTTACCTGCATACTGATAATCGGCGTTCCGCATTCCTCACAAATAAGCAACTTCGCCCGCGACTTAAACGGTGATATCTCCACCTCCTGCTCATCTTCGTGAATCCTCACTTTGATGGTCCCAACCGGGCAAATGGCAGCGCATGCCCCGCAGCCGATGCAATCCTCGGAGGGCTGCCGAAAGGGCGCGGCCACCACCCGGTCCACGCCGCGCCCGGCAAATCCGATAGCCGCTTGCCCAATTATCTCCTCACATACCTGAACGCACAAGCCGCACAGGATGCAATTTCGCTGGCTCTCCGTGACCTTCGGGTAATGCGTTTCTTTCACACCCATACGTTCGGCCAATGCCTTTAGCTCCTGGCTCTCCGGCGCCCTCGCAAGCAATAGCTCCATGACGCCGCGACGGGCCTGCTGAGCCCCTTCGCTGGAAACGTAAACGACAATGTCCCGCCGCACAGGATAATTACAGGCCGTAACAAGTTGCCTCCAGTCGCCGCGGTCAAGCTCCACCATACAAATCCGGCACGATGCATCGCTTGAAACGGCGGGGTGATAGCACAGGGTCGG
>CAZWKM010000195.1:0-4586 GCA_964634165.1 uncultured Pirellulales bacterium
AAGTGGGGGCTAACTTATGGAACAAGGGCTAAGTAATGAAAAATTTAGTCAAAGTGGTTTTGTTCCTGGCAGTCTTGTGCCTTGCCCTCCGTGTGGCGTTAGCTGCGGATCCGGGACCTGACTCTGCTACGTGCGATGTAACGGTAACCGTTAATACCGTTCTGGAATGGTCGGATACCAGCTACACTGATATTGCCCTGGATCCCATCACCTCCACGACCGACACTCCCTTCGATACCAGGGATTTTACACTTTATACAAACTGTAATTGTGAGATAAGCGCCGACAACACAACCGCGGCCCAGCTGGAGAATGAGGGGGCCAGTACTGACACCCTCGTTACGGAATATCAGCTGGAATATGATGGCGACGGAGCGAGCGCCACGGGTGGTACCAATATAAGTAGCTGGATAGATTACAGTACGTTCCTGAGTCCTGCATCGGCCGTGACACACGTTGACGGCGATGGAGTTGTTGTTGTCACATTGTGGGCGCGTGCTTCCAGCGGTGGCCAGGTTCGTGATCCGGGCAGCTACAGGGCCACGCAGACCCTTACAGCCGCCTGGACAAGTGATTAATCGAGTTTATCTCCAGGAGCAGATACTAAATAGAACACACCCACTAAAACACACCCACTAAAACACACCCACTAAAACACACCCACTAAAACACACCGACTAAAACACACCGACTAAAACACACCGACTAAAACACACCTTATCGTAGCTAAGTGTTTTTTTGAAGGTGTAAATATGAAACGGAATTCAAATGTAATCCGCTGGATTACAGCAGCACTTCTCGTATATGCCTTCTTAGTATCCTCTGGCGATTCTATCGCCGGGATGGCGGTTAGTCCGCTGCAACAGTGGGTTACAGTCAAGCCCGGGAAGGAAGCGTCTTTCACGTTGACTGTAGCCAATACAAAGAGAGAGGATGAAACTCGCCCCTGTACTGTCAGTATGAGCGTGGTTGATTTCACGGTCTCGCCTCAGGGGAATCTGTCTTTCGGAGCACAACTGAAGCACAGCCGGTCGGCCGTTGAGTGGATTACCTTCAATGCCAGCGAATTCATCCTCGAATCGGGTGAATCTAAAGAAATAAAAGCAAAGGTATCAGCTCCTTTAGACGCTGACGGCGACTACTGGGCTGCCATTATGGTCAAATTAGACAACTCAACAAAAAAACAGAACAAAGGCGTGAAGGTCAATTTACAGACGGCATCCGGTGTGTTCGTACACGTCTCAAGAAGAAATTATATTGAGCGGGGAAGTGTTACTGACGCAAATGTGGTTATACCTGAATTTGGCCAGAAAGAAGTCCTTGCTGAGGAATCGGCCTGGGAGGAGACTATTCAAGAGGTTGAAAAAGAACGGGCGTTTAGAATCAATGCAGAGCTGAAGAATGACGGATTAGTAGCTTTCCTTGCAAGCGGCAAAGCGTTTCTCTATTCGGGAAACTGGCGTCGTGCAGCTTCTGTCCCGTTGTATACAAGCCGGAGACGAATCTTTCCGGGTCACAGCCGGTGGTTTAGCGGCGTAATGTCGCAACCGTTGCCGGCCGGTCAGTACAAGGTGCGAGTGTTCTTTGACTGCGACTCAAAGTACGGACGTAAAATAACCAGAGATATGGAGTTTTCGATAAGTGATGCATTGGCCCGGCAGTGGGCCGAGAACTTTACAGACAGCGATGTACAGGTGGTGGAGATTGAGCCAAAAGAGGTTAATCTGACCGTAACTGCCGGGCGTTTCACGGCTGCACGATTGCTGGTTGCCAACCAGGGTTTAAGTACCGTCTCCATTCGTTGTCGGCTGGAGGAGGAGGATGGACTGCCGGAAGGTTGGCTGGAACTGAAATCGGCCGAGGTTACTCTCGATGAGAATATGCGGCGCAGCGTGGTGTGCCTGGTCAGGATACCTCCGGATGCGCAACCGGGCCAATACAAAGGGACTCTGCACCTGGAAGTGGAGCGCTCAGGTTTAACTGTTCGAGCCAAGAGTAATTGCCAGCGGCACGAAATTCCCATTTCTGTTTCGGTAAGTGAGCCCATTCATATTGCGGCAAGTGGCAAGTAAGTGAGTGCAGTGTATGATTACATTAGTGGCCAGGCATGGGCCGGGGAAAATAACGGCAGCCCGCCTCGGCGGGTTGTTTATACTGCTGTTTGGTCTTGGCGTGTGTGCTGCCGCTGCTGAGGGCTCTAAAGCCGAGGACGTTAATGCCGGCAAAGTGATAATGGTTAACAATGTCTGGGTTGACGTGCCGCTGACGCAGGTTTTCCGTGACATATCAATAGAGACAAGTGTTGTTATAGCGCTCTGCCCTCACGTGTCCGACCCGCTCATTTCGCTTGACGCCGGTAAAGGGGCGCCGCTACAAGAATGTCTGCAGGAGCTTGTTGCGGGGCGAGGTCTTTTTATTCGTCCAAGAAACGAGCGGTTCTACCTTATTTGCTGCGGGGACCCTATGTGCCCGAGTTTCCTGGAAATCGCAAAGTCAGAACGGCTGTATCTCAAATACATAACCGCAAAGCACCTTAAATCTTCTCTTCCGCGGTCTGTCCAACAGTACGTATCCAGCGGTGAAAGGCCGAATGAAGTGCTGATTTATACAGTGCCTGAAATTATGGAACGTATTATGGAAATCGTTAAGAAGCTGGATGTTCCCCGCCAACAGGTGGTGCTGGAGGTACTTGTTGTAGAGCTTCAGGAAGAAGCCAGCGAGGAATTCGGCATAGATTGGGAATACTCGAACCGCCACAATACTCTCAGTATGGAACATGGTCTCGGAGCTTTTACGAGCATAGCACGTTACACAAGCGTACCTGCAAATGAATTTACAAGCCTGCTTTTGACTCTTCGGGTGCTGGTCGGCAAAAAAAAGGCGAGTATAAGGTCTCGGCCACGTGTAGCCACACTCAATGGACAAAAAGCTGTTATAGAGATATCTCTTGAGGAATACTTCACCATTATTACAGATATCTACGGTTCTGCCGGTACGCTGCGAACAGAGCTTGAGGTAATTAAGTCGGGCGTGCTCTTGAGTATAACGCCACACATAGGTGATAAGGGCAACATTACGGTTGATGTACTCACCGAAATCAGCGATGTAGCTTCTCGTCAGAATCAGATGGCAGAGAACATATCAGGCGACCTGCCGATAATTCGACGCCGCAAGGCCGAGACTTGCGTCCGTGTCAAAGAAGGCGATGCAATAGTTATAGGAGGTCTTATCGAAACCCAGGAACGCAGTGAAGACAAAAATGTGCCTGTTCTTAGTTCAATTCCCCTTTTCGGCGGTATCTTCAAATCCAGAGAAAGCATTACAGTGAAAAAGGAAGTGGTAATCTTCATTACTCCCCGGCTGATGAAAGAAGGGCGAATTGCCCTTTCAACCAGCCACGATTTGCTCAGCGCCAAGGAAAAACGTAAGGGCCTATTGGAGGTAGTTTCTTTGTTGGATGTGCGACAGCAGCATCGCTCCGGCAAATTGAAGGAGCGTCCATTGCCCCATCAATTTGACGGACTCGACATAGATAAGGAACGTAACTCTTTACGCAGGGAGTCGCCGTGATAAAATGAAGTTGAGAGTGCCCCATATCATTGCATTTGTTTGCCTTACCCTGATTTGTTCTGCGCTGCTTGTGGAGGGGAAAGACTCAATGCGTTGGCTGGGTGGTTTCCAGGTGATTTCGTTGCAGGATATTCAAACTAGAACTCAGGTGAGTACAGGTAGTTCGTCCATTACTCTGCTTACAACCGGCAATGCAGAAATCTCAGCGGACAATACGGATGCAGCTCGACTTACCGGGCCGGGTGGCGACAGCTTATACACAGAGTACAAACTTGAGTTTGATGGCGACGGGGTAAGCAGCACCGGTGGTACAACGGTTGATTTTACCAGTTATGATTCATTCCTAAGCTCTCCAGCGCAGGTTACGCATGTGTTAGGTGACGACCGGGTAACGGTCACACTTTATGCCAGGGCGAGCAATTATGCAAATCAACTGGCCAATGCGGGCACGTATTCCGCTACGCAAACCCTGACAGTTCATTGGGTCGGCCCCTGAGAGCTTGTCCGAATCACACAGTTAGCCCCTCACACTATAGCGAACACGTCAGAATTGGTGAAAAATTCAGGTCAGTCGCTTATCATTGGGCCTCCTTGCAATGACATTTTCTTATGGATTTGTGCTCCGTCTAAAGCCGGATTCCGTTCCGTCCAAAGGCCGGACTTTCAGCGCAACAGATGCCGGATCTTCGATTTCGCGGGGATGACCAATTAGGAGGTTAATTCAATTCGATGGCCAGAACCCTCCGCTTTGTCCCGCACCAATTAGGCCTGAGCCGAAGCTCAATTGGTGCGGGACTCCGGGCGGGATGACATCGGTTTATGGTCCTGGTTGTTCGAGCCAGTATTTAGCGAATTCGCTGAAGTCGGCGAAATCTACCTTGCCGTCGCCGGTGGGCCGGCCACGGGAAGTGGACACAAGGACGTTGACACGCTAATGACGGCCGAACTCGCATCACCGGAACTGTCGATGGTCACGACTCGATAGATATACTCCGCATCACAAGCCAGGTTGTGGT
>CAZWKM010000196.1:0-4511 GCA_964634165.1 uncultured Pirellulales bacterium
AAACCAGGGCTATCACTATAATCGAAATGCCGAGACCTTTATGCTGGTCGGTGATGCCCTGGGCCGGGGGATGGCCGAGTTGCTGACGCCTTATTCTGTCAACGCCGGCGACGACATGATTACATGGTCAGGTGAACCTGTAGAATTGGATGCAACCGTTCAAGAGGGTGTGACGGTCGTCAGCTATGGCTGGAGTGCGGAACCTAACGATGGTGTTGTATTCTCAGACGAGACTGTTGAAGACCCAAATGTTACGATTACCAAAGCTACCGACAACCCGTCCACCGTTAGGTTGACACTTACGGTTAACGATGGAGTTAACCCGCCTGTGACAGATTCCATAAGGATTGACGTGTACGATGATGCCTGTAAGGCGGCGATTGGCAAAGGTCTGGCGGCGGATAATCCAGGTGACTTTGATGAAAACTGTATTACAGGCTTCGGAGATGTAGCTATGATGGCCTTAGCATGGCTTAATGATAGCGGTTTAACAGCACCGGCTGTTAAACCTTAACCCTGAACCGGTTCCTAAATAATGTAGTTCCTAATTCATTTAACAGGAAGAATAACATTACAACAAGAAACCTAACCAGGCCAGTATTTACACTCGCCGCCGTGGCATGGATCCGGGGGTTTGCAGTTCTTCCTTAACTTGTCGCGGCTTTTTCGCGATAATTAGGACATGAGAAAGATCAATAATGTGTATGGGTATTTGATTTTGGGCGTTTTGTTCAATTACGTTTGTCAGCAGAGAGAGTGTGATAAACAGTATTAAACACAATAACTTAGGAATAGGGTTTTCTTATTTGCCCGCTTGGGCTTTGGATTCAATCTTTAGAACAATGTGAGGATATTTATGTACAGTCGAAGAGATTTTTTAAAGCATGCAGCACTCGGAGTATCCGCGTTTTACGCGCTGCCTTCAAAACTGGCATTCGGTGACCCGCCGGCTTCAACTCGGATCGCGTCGACCCAGCCCAACATCCTCTTCTTCTTCCTCGATGACATGCGATGGGACGCGGCGAGCTTTACCGGCAACTCGGTCATCACCACCCCCAACATGGACAGCCTTGCAGCTCAAGGAACCGTCTTCGAAAACGCTTTCACTACCGTTGCGATCTGCGGGCCGAGTCGCGCCAGCGTCTTCACCGGCCAGCACATGGCGCGCCACGGAGTCATAACTGTCCAGAAGGGAACGTACACGGCCGCCAATTGGGCGAACTCCTACCCGGGCCAACTGGACGCCGACGGCTACTACATGGGATTCATCGGCAAGCACGGGCACGGCCCCGGCTTCACCGGGACCTTCGGCACCTACGATTTCAACAAAGGCTACGACTATCAGGGATCCTACTTCAACCAGGTCATCGACGGCGAGTCCGCCGGCGGCCGTCACCTGACCAAATTCATGGGCGATCTCGCCATCGAGTTTGTGAAAGATGCGGTCGACCCCGCCAAGAATCCAACTGCGGCGCCATTCTGCCTGCAGATCAGCTTCAAGTCCCCCCACAACCCCTTGCAACCCGATCCAGCCTACGACAGCCTCTATTCCACCGACACCATTGCCCACGCAAAGACCGACACGCAGGCCCAGTTCGACGCCCTGCCTTCGTTTATCAAGGCGGGCTATGCGGCAGGTACTGCCGGATGGATCAACAGCTACAGCACCGAGCAGAAATACCAGGACAATTTCAAGAAGTATCTCCGTCTGGTCCACGGCGCCGATGTACAGATCGGACGCATCCTCGCCGCTCTCGACAATCCAAACGGCGACGGCGACAATAGTGACAGCGTCACGAACAACACCGTTATAATACTCGGATCGGACCACGGCTACTTCCTCGGCGAGCGGCACCAGATCGGCAAGTGGTACATCCAGGAAGAGTCCATCCGGGTTCCACTCGTGATCTACGACCCGCGGCTTCCCGCTACCCTTAGCGGCCAGCGCGTAAGTCAGATGGCGCTCAACCTTGATATTCCCGCCACCATACTCGACTATGCCGGGGTTTCCCAGCCGAGCGTCATGCAGGGGCGTTCCCTGCGTCCCATCGCCGAGGGCGCTCCGCCGGCCGACTGGCGCACCGTATTCCTCCACGATCATCCCGCAATTTACAGCGTCTTCAAGAACGAAGGGGTGCGGACCGAGTCCTTCAGCTACACCCGCTACCCGGATAACGGCTACCCGAATGACCCGGAAGCGGTGCAGCTCTACGACGTAACGGTCGATCCCTACCAGCGCACCAATCTTGCCAATGATCCGCGATACGCCTCAAAGGTGGCAGAGATGGACGCCCTGACTACCCAACTCAAAGAGGAGGCGAAATAAGATGACGAAACTTCGATACATATTGCTCTTGGCTATCATGTGCTCCGGCGTTGCCCCGCTCTGGGCCGATCCGGCCTATCTCGAGGCTGGGGGATATCACTTCGTGGGAGTCAACTCCGGACAGATCGTCGGCCTTGGTGACGGAACCTACGGGCAGCTTGGCGCCAGTCCCGGCGATATCCCTGCTACGGTTGCCGGGCTGACCGGGATCACGCAGGTTGCTGCCGGCGGCTTTAGCACCATCGCCCTCAAGTCCGACGGCACTGTCTGGTTTCTCGGCGAGACCACCCTGCAGCACACTACGCCGCACGGAACTCCAAATGCCATCACCAGCCCCGTTCAGATCGCAGGCCTCAGCGGCATCGATGCCATCGCCGCCGGGCACCGTCACTTTCTTGCGCTCGATTACGATGTCGATGGCGGCCAGCTCTTCGCGTGGGGCCACAACGGCAGCAGACAGCTCGGCGATGGGAGCCTCCTGGACACCGAATCGGCGACCCTCGTTCTGACCGGCGTCGCTTCGATGGCAGCCGGAGACGGCTTCTCGCTCACGGTCATGAATGACAACACGGTTTGCAGCTGGGGACGCAACACGCACGGCCAGCTTGGTCTGGCAGACACAGCCGATCGACTGATCCCGACTCTCGTTCCCAGTGTTTCGAACGCTTTCGCCGTCGCGGCAGGTGGCCAGCACTCACTCATCCTTCTCACTAACGGCTCGGTGCTCGCCACTGGCAACAACGCCTTCGGGCAGCTCGGCCTCGGCACAACCAGTTCGACTACGACTCCCACCGCGGTCGTCACGCTCAGCGGCATCACTGCCGTTGCGGCCGGTTACCATCACTCTGCCGCCATCGACCCGGCCAGCCAGGCATACCTCTGGGGACGCAACTTCGAAGGCCAGTGCGCCGGTGGGGATACTTCGCCTGTCAGCTACCAGTCACCGCAAACCCTCACGCTGGACGCCCCCGTCATGGCCCTTGCCTGCGGATACCACTTCACCATCTTCGAACTCACCGATGGGACAGTCTGGGGAACCGGCAGCAATTCCGACGGGCAACTTGACGGCAGCTCGCTCGCCGGCCCGGGTGACAGCCAAAAAATCCTCACTCCGCAAGACGTCCCTCTCATCTTAGATCCGACGCTTCCTTCTGTCGATGCCGGTATAAATATGATTACATGGTCCGAACAACCTGTACAATTGGCTCCGAACGTTGTTAATAACTCTGATCCGCCCACGGCCTTGACCTATGCCTGGAGTGCGGATACTCCTCCCGCTGGTGTTACTGTTGAATTCGATCCTATTGATCCTATCGCTGCTAACGATCCGACTCCAACGGTTACGATTACCAAACCTGCCGACGGTGTTCCGGTTACCGTTACGTTGACACTTGCCGTAAACAACGTAGGTAGTGGAAAAGCGGATGTGACAGATACCATGACGATCGACGTGTACGATACTGCCTGTAAGGCGGCTATTGGCAAGGGGCTGGCGGCGGATAATCCAACTGACTTTGATGGGAACTGTATTACAGGCCTCGAAGATTTAGCTGAGGTGGCCACAAAATGGCTTAATGATACCAGGTTAACAGAACCGGTTGCTAAATAATGTAGTTATTATTTATCGCCCCGCCTGGAAAAGTCTCAGGCGGGCGAGTAATCCGCATCCATACAATGGCGCAACAAACGTCGATTTAAACGCTGATTTGAGCTGGACGGCCGGCGTTGATGCCACATCGCACGATGTGTACTTCGGCACGACCAATCCACCGCCGTTTATATGCAATCAGACTGCTACAACATTCGACCCCGGCACAATGGATAAGGGTACTACGTACTACTGGCGTATCGATGAGGTCGGTCCCTATGGCAGCAAAACCACCGGTACACTCTGGTGCTTCACGACTGAGTTGGGCCCATCGCCGCCATAAGCAGTTTTTTACAATCTCATGTCAGGTAAAAGGGCTGTGAGCAACCCGCAACGCGGGGCATTGAAAACCGGCAAGCCGGCTGCGTGCAGCCCTTTTTTATGGGTATGGGTTTAAGCTGAGTATTTCACCCAGCCCTTAATAGGGGCGGGGTCCACGGATTTTTTGTACTGGAAAGCCCTTTTCGGCGGGGTTTCTAAACAAATCTTGCAGTTTTTGACAGAGAGGGTATAATTACACTTGCCCCGCACGAAATA
>CAZWKM010000197.1:0-4510 GCA_964634165.1 uncultured Pirellulales bacterium
TGGTGAGATGTCGATGCAGATTACCGCAGGCAGTCGCAATATAGAAAAAGTTGAATTGCAGGAAATAATCGTCAAAGTCCGCAGTATAGACCAGGTGATGGGGACACGTCAGAGCGTGCAGAGGCTTATGGGTCGATTCCACAAGAAAAATGACTATGAAATAACCGTTCCCCTGGAGCTGATGAGGCAGGCGAGGGAATTTCAGCGCATTTTCACTATCGTTCTCGGGTCAATCGCTGCGATTTCACTTTTGGTTGGCGGTATTGGAATTATGAATATTATGTTAGCCACTGTCAGTGAACGGACGCGAGAGATAGGCATTCGCCGGGCCCTCGGCGCCAAGAAGCGAGATATTATCTTTCAATTCCTCTCAGAAACGTTAATTTTAACGTTGTCTGGCGGTATCCTTGGAATTATTTTAGGGTCTCTAATACCATTTTTTGTTACCCATTTTGGGCAGATGCGCACGGTGATTACGACCAGCTCATTAGTGTTGGCCTTTGGAATCAGTGCTGGGGTGGGGATAATATTCGGTTTGTATCCGGCCTATCGCGCTGCCAATATGGACCCAATTGAATCGCTGCGACACGAATAAAGTTTTTTACCACGAATTTTCACGAATTTTTGTTTTTATGAATTTGTGTCCATTCGTGTTAATTCGTGGCTGAGTGCCCAATGCACTACCGCGCCCGGCAGGACTCGAACCTGCAACTAAATGGAAAGCACGAAGCACGAAATCCGAAGCACGAAACAAATTCAAAATTCAAATTTTCAAATGTTCAAAACCGTTTCGGTCATTTAGATTTTGGTAATTCGAGATTGTTTCGGATTTCGATATTCGGATTTCGAATTTAATAGCGGTCGTCGGTGTTAAGATTTTCTCTTGATTGTTCCAGCCAAATCTGCTATTCTATATATGTTATACCTAAATGCCGATTACGGCAACTAATCCGACTTAAGCCGAGGCATTTACGGTATCGCCCCAAACGCTAACGGAGCGAGGGAAAACACGCGTTGGTTAAGTGAGCGTCGAAAACCATGCGGGATGACCAAAAGGCCAAAGCGGAATTACTGCAAGAGGTGGAGACGCTGCGCCGCCGTGTCGCGGCGCTCGAACAGAGCGAAGACATCACCAAGCGCAAGAAGACCGAGGAGGCGCTGGAAGCCGAGCGGGGCAGGCTTTATTCCCTTCTGGATACGCTTCCGGCATTTGTCTATCTTCAGGCGCCGAACCATTCAGTTCGTTTTGCGAACCGGTACTTCCGCGAACACTTTGGGGACCCGGAAGGAAAAGCGTGTTACGAGGTTCTCTGGGGGGCTAAAGAGCCGTGCAAGCCGTGCCCCACATTCAAAGTTTTCGAGACTAACAAACCTCAAGTCTGGGAGTGGTCGCAATCTCCCGACGGGCGGATATATGAGATTAACGACTATCCTTTCTCAGATGTTGATGGCTCTCCTTTGGTGCTGGAACTGGGCATTGACATCACCGAGCGCAAGAAAGCGGAGGAGGCGCTGAAAGAATCAGAAGAAAAATACCGAGATATTGTAGAAAAAGAGAAAGACATAATTTACACCCTTGATGAGAAAGGGAACATTACGTTTGCCAGTCCAGCAGTGGAGACAATTTTGGGATATCGACCAGAAGAAGTAATAGGTAAGCACTTTATTGTTCTAATCCCTGAAGAATGGCATGAAAAAACAGAAGCCGATTTCAATAATCTTCTAAAAGAAGGAGAAATAACCGCCGAGACCGTCTTGCTGGACAAACAGGGACAAACCCATTTTGTGGAATATGCTTCTACCATCATAAAGGAAGGCAACAAAGTAACGGGGACGCGCGGTATAGTAAGGGACATCACCGAGCGCAAGCAAGCGGAGGAGGAACTGAACGAGTATCGTGAAAAAATAGCCCGGGCCGAACGACTCGCCTCGGTCGGAACGTTAAGCGCAACTCTGGCTCATAGACTGAACTCGCCTATTACGGCTATTCGTCTGTCAATCGAGAATTCATTAGCAGAGCTGGAAACAACGTCCTGTCCGGACATTGTTACAGAAGATCTCAAGCACGGTCTAAGTGGGGTTTCGGAGGTAGTTTCAATAGTTGACAGTTTTCGCGATTTCGCAAGGAAATCCTCAGAAAAAATTGTCCGTCAAGTAGATTTGAAGGCGGTTGCTGAGAGAATCGTGAAGTTGTTAAATGAAAGTGCGCGGCGGGCGAAAGTTAGCCTGCACCTCAAAGGTATGGAGAAGCTGCCGACTATATATTCGAACGAGAAAGACTTAGAGCAGCTATTTTTCGCGCTGGTTGAGAACGCTATACAGGCGGCGGATGGCAAGAAGAGTCGTCAGCTCATTATCGATGGCGATGTAAAAGATGAGCACATTGAGCTGCGATTTGCCGACAACTGTGGCGGTATTGCGCTGGATAATCTTGATAAGATTTTTGAGCCGTTTTTCACTACCAGACCTGCCGGTGAAGGAACGGGTCTGGGGCTTTGCGTTGTAGAGCACATCGTATCGCGGGCCGGCGGTAAAGTTCGCGTCGCAAGCAAAGCCGGTGAAGGCTCAACTTTTTTCGTCACCCTGCCTATCAATAAAGGCGGGAGGTCGTAACTAAGCAGCAATGACAAATAACGCAGAACAACACATCTTTTTTGTTGATGATGAGCCGAAGGTATGCAAGGCAGTCAGCAGAACTCTCGAGCAACTCAGCTCGAAAGTTAGCTGTTTCGCCTGTGCAGCCGATTGCCTTGAGCAATTACGCTCCACAACGTGCGATTTGCTTATTACTGATGTGAAAATGCCTGGAATGGACGGCATAGAGCTGTTAGCCGAGGCGAGGCGTATTATCCCAACGCTGCCGGTTCTGGTTATAACCGGCTACGGAGATATACCAATGGCGGTCAGGGCCCTCAAGGCAGGAGCATCGAATTTTATCGAAAAGCCTCTGGACAGGCAGGGGTTTCTGTCGATTGTTGAGTCCATCTTAAAGCGAAATGCCTGGGGCGACCCGCTTTTGGGCAAATTGCTCAGCAGGACAGAGATGAAAGTCCTGCGTTTCATTCTGAAGGGTAAAAGCAACAAGGAAATAGCCCGTTTGCGCCACCGTTCTATAAGAACCATCGAGGACCAGCGCAGTTGCATTTTCCGCAAATTCGGTGTCGATAACTTGGTTGACCTGACCAAACGCGCCACTGAGATGGGGCTGATTAAGCTGCCGGAAAATAAATAACGGCGTAAGGCCCTTTTTCAACGCAGAAAGCCACCTATAAGTAGTCGTTCACGCCTACTTATCTGACTATATTTCTCCGCACAAAATCCCGTAGTTTCCACGATTGTTATTTTTTTTGCGTTCGGCTACTTTACAAAAAGCGTAAAATGGGCCTTAGCTTTTTCTCTGGCCCTTTTGCTTCTTTTCTCTGTGTCTTTTTCCTTCCTTAACATTTTTTTTTTGAAAAGGCCCCCTATTTTAACAGAAAGAGGGGGTGAGTCTTAAAAATACCGTAGTTTCCACGATTGTTTGATATTGCGGCTTAGTTGTATAATGTGGGTCGAGTTTCATAAACTAACTCGCAGGTAATCGAAATATTCGAAGGATAAGATGAGAAGCTTTGCCCATCTCTTTCAGGTTTTCTCTCCTTTTGGAGGAGGTTTGGTCTGCACGAGCGGGCATGCGTAATTTGTATATTCTATTTATTATCCGGTGCTTACACATAGATTGGTGAGTTTTCTAAGATAAGGGAAAACCGAATGGGTTCACATGCCCAAAACGTTAGAAATTGCCGGTTAGGAGGAGTTCTGAGCGGGGGTCAAACGACTTTTAGCCCAGACGGCGAGATATTTTCCAAAAGCGAATGGGCAGAACTTGTTAATGAGCTTTCCTTACCTCCAAGACAAGCGGGGGTAATTAAATACCTTTTTCTCGGCCATTCCGACAAACAAATTGCCATGAAATTGCGAATATCTGTGCCGACAGTCCGTACACATCTAAGCCGGCTTTTTTCAAGATTTGACGTGCAGGACCGGACCGAACTTGTTCTTTACGTGTTTCGCTATTTCCGCAAGAACTCCGGAGCAAAGGGGTGTCATCGTTAGTGATGACATCAGAATTGACGACTTGAAAGGATTACAATTATCTGTCATTATGTTTTTTTAGCTCTGAAGAGCATAGTGGACTTAGTGCTCTTGTAGGAGGTAGGGAAGTTAGTAAGTTTGGAGGTCGATAGTGATGAAGAGGTTTTGGGTCACTTTGAGCCTGGCAGTTTTAATCACCCTCACTTCTCTTTCTCTCTCTTTAGCAGTCTCTCCTGTTAAGGGCAAATTTCCTCACCATCCTTTGCCGGGTATTGAGCGGTATATCAGCATCTCCGTTACGCCGAAGGAACTTGACCTCGGCGCGGTCCCGCAGCCCGGCCTGTACGATTCGCCGGCAACACTAACGCTGCAAGTCGAGGCTAAGAGCCTATCCGAATAACCCCTGAATTGCCGATATATTCAAAGGCGATGGTGC
>CAZWKM010000198.1:0-1251 GCA_964634165.1 uncultured Pirellulales bacterium
CCACTGAATAGACCCGCGCCGATGGCATCATCGTCGGGGCCGTACTTTATGAACGAAGCATAGGAAGCATGGCCCGGACGGGGCGTACGGTTCGTGTCCTGGTACTGCTTGATGTGAATGAAATGGCGGTCAAGGTTGGGAATCAGAATTGAGAGGGGGGTCCCATTAGTGTGGTTTTTGTTGCCGGCGCCCTCGACGGTGTCGGCTGCGTTCAGGCCGGTGTAGATAATCGGCAGGTCCGGTTCTTTTCGCGGGCTGCTCAATTCGTCGGCGCCCGGCTTTCTAAGGAGCAGGTCTCCGTAAATCTCCTGCTCTGTAAGCAGCATTCCGGGCGGATGGCCCTGTACGACGGCGGTCAAGCCGTCCTGGTAAGAGCCGCCGGCAATCGTTACCTGAAAACAACGTCCGAGATGACATCCAATCATTTTTGCTTCTCCTCAAAATTACTTTTTCCAACTATTTTATTTCCATATTTGCGCCAATGCCTTTCATCAATTGCACATAATCAGGAAACGTAACACTCATTGCCTCAGCGGTATCAATGGTGCATTGACCGTCTAAGCTTAAACCCGCCAGCGATAGTGCCATCACAGTTCTGTGGTCACTTCTGCCGTTTAGTTCGGCTGGTCTGGGTCTGCTGTGCCGTATTATAAGGCCGTCGGGCAATTCTTCAACATCTACGGCCATTTTTTTCAGCTCTTCGGCCATACATTTGATTCGGTCGGTCTCTTTACTTCGTGCCTGTGAGACGTTGACCAGGCGGGTTTGGCCTTCGGCGAAGGCGGCGGTAACGGCCATAGCAGGCAGGGCGTCGGGGGTTTTGTTCATATCTATTTCAGTGCCTTTGAGCTGAGTGGCTTTGATAGTTACTGAAGTCGGCCCAATGCTGATATCGGCGCCCATTGCCTTTAGATAATCGACCACGGCTTTGTCCGGCTGACTATCTGAGAAATCCAGGCCCAACAGGGTTACCTCATCTGCGGCCAGGGCGGCGGCGCAGAGGAAAAACGTGGCACTGGAGAAATCGGCAGGGATAGTGGCGTCAAAGGCCTTGTAGCTCTGGTTGCCTTTGATTTTGAATTTCTGCATTTGCTGGTTTTCGTATTCTATGGCCTGTTTATCGAGCCAATCAAGGGTCATTTGCACATAACCCGGCTCATTGAGCAGGGTAACGCTTATCTCGGTATCTCCGGCTGCCAGAGGCGTGCATAAGAGCAGACTTGACAGGTATTGGCTGGTATGACAGGCGAT
>CAZWKM010000198.1:1351-4499 GCA_964634165.1 uncultured Pirellulales bacterium
CCCAAATCGCCCAGGGCGTCCATTAGCGGCCCGACGGGGCGGGTCTGAATTTGCTCATCGCCGGTGAAGGTTATGGTCCGGCCTTTCCTGGCCAGGGCAGCCGAGCCCATTGCGATACGCAGCGTTGTGCCGGAATTGCCCACATCGATGGATTCTTGTGGGGTGGTGATTTCACCGCCCGTGCCGGTTACCTTCCAGAGTTTCGAATCGGAGGTGTCAATGCGGGCGCCTAATGCCCGGTAACAGTTGACCACCGCCTGCGTGTCGCCTGAAGCAAGGGGGCTGCGGATGGCACTTTCGCCGGCGGCCAAGGAGGCGATTGCAACCGCACGAATGGTATGCGATTTGGAGGCCGGAATGACTACCTCACCTTTGAGCCGGGATTTTCGAACAATCAATTTCATATCTAATATCGTATTGCGTATATCGTATTGCGTATTGCGTACTGGATTTTTACCAGAAATGGCGAAGAATTAAAAGAAGATTTTTAATTCGTGGTTCGTAGTTTTTGGGCCCTCTGCAGCTCAACTAAAAACTAAACACTACGAACTCAAAATTATTCTGTGTGCCAATCGGCTCGGTCGTCTTTGTGGTTTAAGAAGATTTCCACATCGTTCATATCGATTGCACCGTCGGCATTGATATCGCCGAATAAATAACTTTCGGGTGATTTGGTGCTGTTTAACAAATTCGTGATTAGGATGGTAAAGTCTAAATCGTTGACAATACCGTCGGCGTTCAAGTCATACCAGCAGATGCTGTCGCTGTCGTATCGGGCGCTGACATTCCAGGCCAGGCCGTAGCGCTGCGCTGTGTCTGTTGGGTTCGGGGCTCCAATATCGCTGTATGAGAGGACAATCTCGTAATTGGTATAGTTAGCGTCTGCCCGGCAGTAAATATGCTCAACGTTGTCGACACTGCTGTCGCTATAATCGAGCAGATAGTCATTGGCGGGGTCAATTGGGTCAACGGCCCAGAGTTCGAGGCGGAGGTCGGCATCTTTCTCCGGCATCGGTTCAAAAGGGTAAGCGTTATTGTAGTGCCTGTTCCAAACGGCTGTGGCGGTAATAAATTTGTCTGCCGGCTGTGTGAGGGTGATTTTGTAGCTCTGCCACAGGTAGGTATTTTGCGGGTTTTTGCTTTTTTGCAGCAGGTTATTGTCCCAGCCGGTTGTTGAGACGTAGCCGGGTTTGTTTCGCCCGGCAATTAAATGTTCGTAGGCGCCAACCGCATTTACCATTCCCGCCCCTTGAATATAGTCCAGCGGGACCTGGTGGTCATCGTCGATTTGGAGCCGGCCCTTGTGCCAGTAGGGCAGTTTGGTTGCAGAATTTAGCAAAATGGCTTTTATTACGCAATTTCCGCCGTCTGGTGAAACAGCGGAACTGAGGTCCGGGTCTTCTCCGGCCTTCTGAACGAGCAGGCCTATTGTTCCTGCAACTATCGGCGTCGAGAAACTCGACCAGTTGCCGGTTGGTTCATAGCTGCTGAGCTCGTTGTCGTCGGCAGCAAGGCAATTCCCGGGCGCGACGATATCAGGCTTGCATCGGCCGTCCGCAGTTGGGCCGAAACTCGAATGCTCCGGATAGGCCAGGGCGAAATGGGCCAATTTGGTTGCAAGATTTTCGGCGTTCACCGAATCAACTACGCCAACGCCGATAGCATTCGCTGCCGCCCCGGGATAAAGAGGAGGGTCATTAGCATTGGAGCCGTTGCCTATGCCGGCGACGACGATAAGGCCATAGTGCTCGGCCAATGATTCGATTCCCCTTGTCCACCAATCTTCAAATTGGTTGCCGATGCTGGCGGTTAGAATATCCGCGTCCGGGGGTGAGTGAGGAAACACATTATTGATTAGGAAATGCCAGAATTCATAGACATCGGCCTGGGCCTGCGGTGCTGTGCCTTGATAGTAAAATTCTCCGAGGTGAAGATTAAATGCGTCAGGGTTCTCGCCGAGCAGTATGGAGCAGATAGCCGTCGAATGTGGTGAGATGCCTGCCGGCAGCTCGGTCTGGTCGTGAAAACCTAATTGTTTGGCTTTGAAGCAATCGTGCCCGATACTCGGTCGGTAATCGTTTTGAGGTTCGCCATCGATATAAGTAATGCTTCGGGAGATGACAGCGAATTTGACGCCGGCACCTGTTAAACCGGGGTCTATCTGTCTCAAGGCATAAATTCCGGCGTGGTTAAGGCCTTGCGGCTGCAGTGTTTTGTCAGTCTGTGCTCCTTCGGCTCCAGTGATGGTGCTCACAGGTGCCAGCATTGCCGCTACGGAAACCATTAAGCTCAGTACGAATGTTTTTCTGGCAGTTTGTACCATTCCATAACTCCGGAGGTGGCGGTAAAATCCAAAAGGCACAAAGTTGCTCCCCCAGTTGCCGACCTCCTTGGCCTGTAATTTTGTCTCCGAATTCTTGTATTATGATACCATAAAGCGACGTTGTTTTCAAGTAAATTATCCGGCTGGCTCCTGTAATATTCCGCTTTTCTGCATTGGAAAGCCGGTTTCCGAAAACTTAATTCGGAAATCTTGCTTTATCGGGCTCTGGTTGGTATACTCAAGCCGATATTCCGGCTATGCTGGGCTAAAGGGTTGCCATAATTATGAAAGTGATTTTAAATTCCGGACAAATCGAGCAAATTCTCAAGGATTTGACGAGCCGCATTATTTCTGAAACCCCGGGCGAACTCGATATTGCCGTAATTGGCATTCGCAGTAGAGGAGAGATTCTCGCCCAGAGGTTATCGGGCCGATTATCACAGCAGCTCGGCAAAGACGTTCCGTGCGGGACTCTGGATATAACGCTTTACCGCGACGACCTGAATTCGCCGCAGGGCACTGCCCAGCCGCAGGTTCGAACCACTGAAATCGGTTTCGATATAGACGATAAAATCATTATTCTGGTTGACGATGTTCTATATACCGGGCGCTCAACGCGTGCGGCGATGGATGCGCTTATAGATTTAGGCAGGCCGAGGGCGATAAAGTTAGCTGTCCTTGTTGACAGGGTCGGCAGGGAGCTGCCGATACAGGCCGATTACGCCGGTTACAAAAGCGATGCCGCACCCGGCCAATTAGTGCAGGTTTTTCTTTCCGAATCGGATGGAAAAGAAGAAGTAGTTCTTGAGTAAATATAAACGCATA
>CAZWKM010000199.1:0-4466 GCA_964634165.1 uncultured Pirellulales bacterium
GCGCGATACGCGATACGCAATACGAGATACGAGATACAAACCCAATCAAACCCAATTTCTAACGGGGCAAGGGGGATTTAAAATTAATGCTTGACTCTTTCGAGCCGAGCGAATAATGTAACAGCAGGTAACTACTGAACGGCGGTAGTACCGGCGAGAGTTTTCTTAGAAGAAAGGGAATAGATACAATGAATATTTATGTAGGAAATTTGCCTCATAAGGCAACCGAGGATGAAGTTCGTCAGGCTTTTGAAGAATTCGGGCAGGTCACAGAGGTTCGTCTAATAGTGGATAAGTTTAGCGGTGAATCAAGAGGATTCGGATTCGTTGAAATGCCCTCTAAAGATGAAGCAGCAAAAGCTATCGAAGAAATGAACGGCAAGGAGTTTATGGAACGAGCGTTGAATGTCAACGAAGCCCGGCCAAAGGTCGATCGTGGCGGACGTGGCGGTGGCGGACGAGGCGGCGGCGGACGAAGCGGTGGCGGACGTGGCGGCGGCGGACGTGGCGGTTTGGGTGGCGGAGGCCGTGGCGGAGGTCGCTACTAACGACCAGTACGACTGAAAGATTGAGGGTAACTGTGAAAATAATAGGGGCCCCGCATCAAGGCGGAGCCCCTATTTTGCCAACATGCTGCTTTGGATTAGGCAGGGCTTACGTTAGTCGCACAAGGGCCTTTTTTGCCCTCTCCGACCTCGAACTCAACCTTCTGGCCTTCATCAAGATTGGCGTAGCCGGTCGTCTTGATTTCCGAGTGATGAACGAACAAATCGTCGCCGCCATCATCGGGCGTGATAAATCCAAAGCCTTTTTGCCCGTTAAACCATTTTACTGTACCTGTACTCACTATAGTGCTCCTTTGGCCTTCTAAACGACCATAAAATTTGTCTCTCGCATTTTTTTCAAGAGAATATTCCTGAGAGACGTGAGAATATGCCCAACTGGTATTTATAATACCAGGAGAACTAACCGGACGTCAATAAAAATAAATAAAAAATAATCATAACGCCAGTTGCGGCTGGCCTATCAGAGATTAGACGCGAGGGGTGAGAGACAATGGAGGGCGGAGGACAGGTTGTGCGGGGCAGGTGATTTTTCTTTCGAACCCGTCCCATTTACTATTGACGATTGGCGATTTACTATTGACGATTTACTATTGATGATTGACGATTGGCGATTTACTATTGACGATTTACTATTGATGATTGACGATTTACTATTGACGATTGGCGATTTACTATTGACGATTGGCGATTTACTATTGACGATTGACGATTTACTATTGACGATTGACGATTTACTATTGACGATTGACGATTTACTATTGACTATTGACGATTTACTATTGATGATTGATGGATTGGTTATTGGCGAAATACGATATACTAACGAAGCACGAAATGGTTCGACAGGCTCACCATCCTGAGCAAAGTGGAAGGACAATACAGAATGGCCCAGGAAGAACAGGTACTGGTTGTCGAGCGAAAGGTCCTTGAGCAGGTAGGGATATTCCAGGGGCTTACATTGGACGTGGACCGCTATCTGCGCAATATCTTTGTCCAGGGCGTTCCTCGCTTCATGCCCAGGTCGCAAGCGGAAGTTGACCCCTCTTTCAAGCAAATCATTCCCTACGTAATCATGGCCTGTGACGGCAAATACCTCACCTACGTCCGGGGCAAGCGGGCCGGCGAAACACGCCTTGTCGGCAACAGGTCCATCGGAATAGGAGGCCATATAAATCCGATTGATGCTGATAATAGTTCTTTATTTGCTTACTTATACGAAAATTATCTTACCGCCGTTCAGCGTGAAGTGGCGGAGGAAGTATCCGTGGAAACCAGCCACACGGACCGTGTTGTTGCCCTGCTCAATGACGAATCCAACGAGGTGGGTAGTGTGCACCTCGGAATTGTCCACTATTGGATTTTGGATGCCCCAAAGGTTACCAAGCGAGAACAAATGATGACCCAGATGGCGTTCATGAGTCCTGCCGAACTGCACCAGCTCCGAGATACTCTGGAGACTTGGTCAGGATTGTGCCTAAGTCAACTTGATGAAATGGCTAAAGCCGGAAAAACCGGGGAGTGGATAGCGGATAGCGTGTAGCAGGTAGCGTATAGAGGGTAGCGTGGCTCGTGACTCGTGCTTACCCTCAGTCGATGATTGTAAATGGCAGCAGCTACGGGCATTCAGGTCTGGTGCATTCCAGCCAGTGCAGTGCGAAGACGGCGAAGTCGAGGAAATTTACACGGCAGTCCAGGTTGAAGTCGCCTATTGGAATCGGGTGCGCATCGTCTCCACAGTAGCCGGGCTGGTAACGGGTGCTGCCAAGGGAGTATATTGAGGGCTGACCATTGTTATCATACAGAGAGACGCTCACTGTGCTCTCGTACATCTCGTGCGTTGGCGGCTTATGGTATAGGGTAGAAGTCCATCGCAGCGGATCTTCGTTGTGATAGACCACGCCACCGATTTCCAGTTCGAAGAACATATCGAAGAAACTGTCCACACTGCCTTCCAGTGCAAAGGGCGGAATGTCAAGGATGCCGTCCGTATTGTTTACCAATTCCTCCATCTTGCCGACCGAGCTTATATCGGGTGCAAGGCGCATATTGACGATGCCGAGGTTGGGGCTTGAGCCGGCCAGATCCAGGACCACTATTTCCGTATTGACACCATCGAGGCCATCGCCGTCACCATCCCAGGCGTAGCCTTCTCCCTGCATCTTAAAGAGGACGTACATACTTGAGAAACCGCTCAGCTCCACATCATCAAGTACAGTTCCATCTTTTAGGACTTCGATATTGGCCCAGGAGAGTTCGAAGGGATCGGCCTCGTATACGGGTCCATTCCATTGATGGCCGAAGGCGATATATGAGCGTGTAGTTACACCGTTAGCATCTATAAGGTTGACACGTTCTAAGTTCGAAAACCAGCTGAGTAGTCCGGGTGGTTTTTGCACGATCCTTCCACTCAGGGACATTGGCTGATTGGTATAGAGGACCTGGCCGTTGAACTCGACCTCGAAGTAGAAGTACATTATCATATCGGCAGCGTTGCCGTACGGCGCGAATGGGGGGACATCGAGCGTGCCGGTATTTATGTCGGTAACCTCCTCAATCTCGCCACGAAAGGACAAGCTCGGATGCTCGCGGAGCTCGACGAGGCCAAGGGAAGGACAAGTGTCCGTCCAGCTCAGGTCAACGATTTCAAGCTCGACTTCATCCCGCCCATTCCCATCGTCATCATAAGCATCGCCTTCATCCGGGCCTTCAAAGAAGACGTGCATGGTTGTAGTACCGGTTGTGTTGATTAGCTCTCTTCCGAGCGGTGTGATGAGCTCGACTTCCTGTTGAAAATCGAACTGGTCTATTTCGACAGCCTTATAGCATGTGATGACAAAGGCAAGATCACTAACGTTGCCGCCGATGAGGATCCATTGGCCCTCGGAGTTGAGCCAGTAGGCTTTACTGTGATATGAGGTCGTGGAGGTTTTCCAGCCCACCTCTGCCTTTGATTCGCCCAGCTCGGCCTGGATGAGCAGCCAGTATTTTTCGTTTCTGGTCTGCTCGAAGTAGTTCTGTATTTCAGTTATGTTCACCTGGTAGTAGTTGCTGTGGTCGTCGGGCTGGGTCAGGCCGGCGCTTGGGCAGTGCCAGCCCTGGTCGCCGGTTCCGTAGGGTCTGTAGGTGATATTGCCGTCTCCTCGGCTCAGGGTCCACAGGCTTCCGCCGGGTCGGCCACTTGCATCGTCGTAGATAGAGACTTTCCACCTTACCGAGGCAAAGTCCTCTACGTCGCCTTTCCACGATACCCAGAAATGGATGTCGGTGATTGGGCCGGTTTCGGTGCACTGGAAATCGTCGGCAATTCCCTGATGGACGAGGCAGATGTCCCAGCCGTTTTTGTCGGGCAGTTGGGCGCTGTGCATCTTGTGGTCGTCACCGGGCGACCAGTCTGCTAATGCGGGCACGCTTGCGACAAACAAAACGAGCACACAGACCAGTGCGGAAATTGGGCTATATCTTTTCATTGCTCGGGCCTCCAAAAGCACCGGCCGGGATGAATTGCCGGCGCGAACCTTTTACACCTTTTTGACAACTCCAGTTCCGGGCGAGCTTCTCGATGTTGAGCACGCATTTTAATCCTCCGACCTGCTTTCCTAAACTACCAATTATACATCGCTTATGGCCCGCAAGTCAAGGGGGAAAAAGGCGTTATATTGTTTTTTGCGTGAAAAATGGCAATTACGACAATAATAAAGGCATCGTGAAGCGTATCCCTCACTCCCAGTCTCTAATCACTAATCCGTGTTCATCTGTGGCTAACTCAGGAAAATTCAGATACGCAAACTCCCCGAAGAGCTCTTTTGCCTTGCTGTCGTAAGCAACGGCTGCTTGAGCATTCTTGAGATTGGTCCCCGGTTTGAGGATTCCGAGAAGCTCACCCGTAGGGATCTCCGCTTC